>NZ_JBSFUB010000017.1:0-107502 GCF_053591575.1 Streptomyces altiplanensis
GGGAGCTGGCCGCGCTGTATGGGGCGACGGTGCTGCTCAAGGGGTCCACGACGCTGGTGGCCCCGGCCCGCCCCGTTCCCACCTTCTCTTCATGGCAACATCGTTTCAGGGAGCTGTTTTCATGAGCACTGAGTCCACAGGTTCCCGCGGATTCACCTACTGGCGGCTCCGCTTCCGCGCCTGGCGGGGGGCCCGGCCGTTCTGGGCGGGGCTGCTCACGCTGCTCGGGGGCGTACCGATCGCCTACGTCCCCTATGCCGATGTCACGCTCGGCCACCTCACGCTGACGATGGCCACCACGGCGGGCGCGGGTTCGCTGATCATCGGCGTACTGCTGATCACCCTGGGACTGACGATGTGGTTCCACCACATCGTGCGGGTGTTCGCCGGTATCGCGTCGATCCTGCTGGCGCTGGTCTCCCTTCCGGTGTCCAACTTCGGTGGCCTGGTGGTGGGTTTTCTGCTGGCCCTGATCGGTGGAGCGCTGTCGATCTCGTGGGCTCCGGGCGAGCCGGCGAAACCCGTGCCGGCCGAGGCGCCCGACGAACGGCCGGACCCGGACGGCGAAGCGGCCGGCCCCGTACGCCCCGGCCTCCCCGTGCGCCCTGACCTCAGAGCCGGCCAGGACGGCTCGTACGCGACCGACACATCTGTTGACGCCAACGGCGGGAGGAACAGTGCGGGGTGACGAGACGGAGCTGTCCGCGAACGGCAGGGACGGGACCCGTGAGAGGAAGGGACCGCGTCACGCGGCCCCCAGGAAGTCGCTCCTGACGAAGTTGCAGATACCCGCGGGCAAGGCGATGGCCCTGGCCGCGATGCCCACGGCGGTGTTCGTCGGCATGGCGCTCACCCCCAAGCCGGCCCTCGCCGACGACCAGGTGACGAACCCGTTCGCCCCGGGCCCCTGCGTGACCCGGTCGGACACTCCTGACCCGGACGCCTCCGCCTCGGAGGCTCCTGCCCCGGACGCCTCCGCGTCCAGGTCCCCCTCGGACGCGCCCTCGTCCCCGACGGCCACGCCCGGCCCGGGTGAGACGTCGGACAAGCCCGCGGAGACGGAAACCCCGGAGCCGGGCGAGACGCCGTCGGCGAGCGCGAGCACCACCGCGCCGGCCACCGAGCCCGCCAAGGAGCCGGAGACGGGCAAGACCGCGACGCCTGCCCCGAAGCCGACGGAGAGTGAAACCAGGAACCCGCTCGACCCGCTGGGTGTGGGCGACGCGATCAAGGACGTACTCGACGGGCCGGACAAGGAAACCGCCGCTCCCGAGCCGTCCGAGTCGAAGCCCGCCACCGGCGAGAGCGCGACCGCCAAGCCCGACGCCGGCAAGCCGGAGGCGAGTGAGCCGAAGGACCCGGCCGCCGAGAATCCGGTGGGCGACGCGGCCGACAGGACCAAGGACGCCATCAAGGACGCGGCGGACAAGGCGGGCGTGAAGGTCGAGGAACTCGGCGACGAGGTCAAGGACAGCGCGAACGACGCGAAAGACGCGCACGACGCGGACGGTACCGACGGCGCCGCGGACGAAGCGGCGGACGGCGCGACCGAGGGCCCCGCCGCGGACGCCGACGGCAAGGAGCCCTTCCCCTGCCCGACGGCGGACCCCGAGGCGCTCGCGAACGCCGAACTGGAGCAGGGGATCCCGGCCCTGCCGGACGACCCGTGGATCCTGGAGAGCTCGATGCTCACCCTGCGCGGGCTCGACTACAAGGGCATCGTCGAGGTCAGAACCGGCAGCGGCAAGATCAAGAAGGTCCTGAAGTTCACCGCGGTGGAGACCGACATCAAGGACCTGCACCAGAAGGTCGTCGGGCCGGGCGGCACCACGATGCACGCGCAGGCCGCGAAGGGCTCCACGTCGACCCTCCGCGACTCCACGGTCACCATGTACACGGAGGAGCTGAAGGGCAACCTCTTCGGCCTCATCCCGGTCACGTTCAGTCCGCAGACCCCGCCCCCGCTGAACATCCCGATCGCCATGTTCACGGACGTCAAGGTGACCCAGGCCGGCCAGTTCGGCGGCACCCTCACGATCCCCGGCCTGCACAACTTCCTCACCGGCTGAGAGCGAGGCCGGCCGCAGCAGCAACAGCAGCAGCAACGGCGGTGGCCCACCCCTCGATCGTCTCGATCAGGGGCGGGCCACCGCCGTTCACGTACCGCGGAAGCGGAAGCGTGCGACGTCAGTCGCGTTCGCCGCCGCCCAGGTGGTGCACCCGGACCATGTTGGTGGTGCCGGGGATGCCGGGGGGCGAGCCGGCGGTGATGACCATGGTGTCGCCGTTGTTGTAGCGCTGGAGCTTGAGCAGCTCGGCGTCCACCAGCTCCACCATCGCGTCGGTGTTGTCCACGTGCGGGACGACGAAGGACTCGACGCCCCAGCTGAGCGCGAGCTGGTTGCGGGTGCCGACGTCGGTGGTGAAGGCCAGGATCGGCTGCGCCGCGCGGTAGCGCGAGAGCCGTCGGGCCGTGTCGCCGGACTTGGTGAAGGCGACCAGTGCCTTGCCGTTCAGGAAGTCCGCGATCTCGGCGGCCGCGCGGGCGACCGAACCGCCCTGCGTACGGGGCTTCTTGCCGGGGACCAGCGGCTGGAGGCCCTTGGAGAGCAGCTCCTCCTCGGCCGCGACGACGATCTTCGACATCGTCTTGACCGTCTCGATCGGGTACGCCCCGACCGAGGACTCCGCGGACAGCATGACCGCGTCGGCCCCGTCCAGGATCGCGTTGGCCACGTCGGACGCCTCGGCGCGCGTCGGACGCGAGTTGGTGATCATCGACTCCATCATCTGGGTCGCGACGATCACCGGCTTGGCGTTGCGGCGGCACAGCTCGATGAGGCGCTTCTGCACCATCGGGACCTTTTCGAGCGGATACTCGACGGCCAGGTCACCACGGGCGACCATCACACCGTCGAACGCCATGACGACGCCCTCCATGTGCTCGACGGCCTGCGGCTTCTCGACCTTGGCGATGACGGGGACCCGGCGGCCCTCCTCGTCCATCACCTTGTGGACGTCCTTGATGTCGTCGGCGTCGCGCACGAAGGACAGCGCGACCATGTCGCAGCCCATCCGCAGGGCGAAGCGCAGGTCCTCGACGTCCTTCTCCGACAGGGCCGGGACGTTGACCGCCGCACCGGGCAGGTTGATGCCCTTGTGGTCGGAGACCACACCGCCCTCGATCACGATGGTGTGGACCCGCGGGCCCTCGACCGCGGTGACCTTGAGTTCGACGTTGCCGTCGTTGATCAGGATCGGGTCGCCCTTGGAGACGTCGCCGGGCAGACCCTTGTAGGTCGTGCCGCAGATCGACTTGTCGCCCGGGACGTCCTCGGCGGTGATGACGAACTCGTCCCCGCGGACCAGTTCGACCGGCCCCTCGGCGAACTTCGCCAGCCGGATCTTCGGGCCCTGGAGGTCGGCGAGCACGCCCACCGCGCGGCCGGTCTCTTCGGCGGCCTTGCGGACCAGGTCGTACCGGCCCTGGTGCTCGGCGTGGGTGCCGTGGCTGAAGTTGAAGCGGGCCACGCTCATGCCTGCCTCGATCAGAGCCACAAGCTGGTCGTGGGAGTCGACGGCGGGACCCAGTGTGCAAACGATTTTGGAACGGCGCATGAGGCGGATCCTATCGGTTTGTTTCGCTGCGGAATATTCCGTCTGGTGGAATGTACAAATGGGCGGGAGGCCGCTCAGGCGTTGACCAATGCATACGTCTGCCGGGCGATTTCCAATTCTTCGTCGGTCGGTACGACGGCGACCGCGACCCGGGCGTACTCCGGCGAGATCAGCCGCGCCGAATCCGCCCGTACGGCGTTGAGATCAGCGTCCACCGCCAGGCCCATTTCCTCCAGTCCCGCGATAGCGGCCGCGCGTACCGGCGCCGCGTTCTCACCGACTCCCGCCGTGAACACCACCGCGTCGACCCGGCCCAGAACGGCGTAATAGGCACCGATGTACTTCTTCAGCCGGTGGATGTAGATATCGAAAGCCAGCTGCGCCCGCTCGTCGCCCTCGTCGATACGGCGGCGTATCTCCCGCATGTCGTTGTCACCGCACAGGCCGACCAGACCGCTCTTCTTGTTGAGCAGTACGTCGATCTCGTCGGCGGACATCCCGGCGACCCGCATGAGGTGGAACGTCACCGCCGGATCGATGTCACCGGAGCGCGTACCCATCACGAGCCCCTCCAAGGGCGTCAGCCCCATCGAGGTGTCCACGCACTGCCCGCCCCGCACGGCGGTCGCCGAGGCCCCGTTGCCCAGGTGCAGCACGATGACGTTGACCTCGGACGGGTCCTTGCCCAGCAGCCTGGCCGTCTCGTGGGAGACGTACGCGTGCGAGGTGCCGTGGAAGCCGTAGCGGCGGATGCGATGGGCGTCGGCGGTCTCGACGTCGATCGCGTACCGGGCCGCGGACTCCGGCATCGTCGTGTGGAAGGCCGTGTCGAAGACGGCGACCTGCGGCAGGTCGGGGCGCAGCGACTGCGCCGTGCGGATGCCGGTGATGTTCGCCGGGTTGTGCAGCGGGGCGACCGGGACGAGCCGCTCGACCTCCTTCAGCACCTCGTCGGTGATCACGGTCGGCTCGCTGAACTTCAGCCCGCCGTGCACCACCCGGTGGCCGATGGCGGCCAGCGCGGGGGAGTCCAGGCCGAGCCCGTCGCGCGACAGTTCTCCGGCGACGGCCTCCAGCGCGGCCGCGTGGTCGGCGATCGGGCCGGTGCGCTCGCGCTTCTCGTCGCTGCCGCCGTCGCCGGTCAGCGGGGTGTGCACCAGGCGCGAGGTCTCCTCACCGATCCGCTCGACCAGGCCGACGGCGAGACGCGTGCTGTCGCGCATGTCGAGCAGCTGGTACTTCACCGACGAGGAGCCGGAGTTGAGGACGAGGACGCGCGTGGCAGCAGTCACGGGTGCGGTGCTTTCTGGGTTCGGAGGGGTCGGAGGGGTGGGCGCGGACGTCATGCGGTCTCGCCCTGGGCCTGGATCGCCGTGATGGCGACCGTGTTGACGATGTCCTGGACCAGGGCGCCGCGCGAGAGGTCGTTGACCGGCTTGTTCAGGCCCTGGAGGACCGGGCCTACGGCGACGGCGCCGGCCGAGCGCTGGACGGCCTTGTAGGTGTTGTTGCCGGTGTTCAGGTCCGGGAAGATCAGCACCGACGCCTGGCCCGCGACCTCGGAGCCGGGCAGCTTGGTGGCGGCCACGGACGGCTCGACCGCGGCGTCGTACTGGATCGGCCCCTCGACCGGCAGGTCGGGACGGGTGGCGCGCACCAGCTCGGTGGCCTCGCGCACCTTGTCGACGTCCGCGCCGGTGCCGGAGCTGCCGGTCGAGTACGACAGCATCGCGATCCGCGGGGCCACGCCGAACTTCGCGGCCGTGGCCGCCGACTGGACGGCGATGTCCGCGAGCTGCACGGCGTCCGGGTCCGGGTTGACCGCGCAGTCGCCGTACACGAGGGCCTTGTCGGCGAGCAGCATGAAGAAGACCGACGAGACGATCTTGGCGTCCGGCTTGGTCTTGATGATCTCGAAGGCGGGACGGATGGTCGCGGCGGTGGAGTGCACCGAGCCCGACACCATGCCGTCGGCCAGGCCCTCGTGGACCATCATCGTGCCGAAGTAGTTGACGTCGGCCACCACGTCGTACGCCAGCTCCACGCTGACGCCCTTGTGGGCGCGCAGCATCGCGTACGACTCCGCGAAACGGCCGCGCAGCTCGGAGGTCTGCGGGTCGATGAGCTGGGTCTTCGTGAGGTCGATGCCCAGGTCGGCGGCCTTCTTGCGCAGGATGTCGACGTCGCCGAGCAGCGTCAGGTCGCACACGTCGCGGCGCAGCAGCACGTCGGCGGCGCGCAGCACGCGCTCCTCGGTGCCCTCGGGCAGCACGACGCGGCGGCGGTTGGACCGGGCCCGCTCCAGCAGCTCGTGCTCGAACATCATCGGGGTCACGCGGCCGCTGCGGGCCACCGACATCCGGGTCAGCAGGTCGGCGGTGTCGACGTACCGCTCGAAGAGGCCGAGCGCGGTCTCCGCCTTGCGGGGGGTGGCGGCGTTGAGCTTGCCCTCCAGGGCGAAGAGTTCGCCCGCGGTGGGGAAGGAGCCGCCGGCCACCGAGACCACCGGGGTGCCGGGCGCGAGGCGCGAGGCGAGGGTGAGGACCTCGGCGCCGGGGCGCTCGTCGAGGGTGAGGAGTACGCCCGCTATGGGAGGGGTCCCGGCGCTGTGCGCGGCGAGCGCGCCCACCACCAGGTCGGCGCGGTCGCCGGGGGTCACGACGAGGCAGCCGGGGGTCAGGGCGTTCAGGAAGTTCGGCAGCATCGCGCCGCCGAAGACGAAGTCCAGGGCGTCGCGCGCCAGGCCCGAGTCGTCGCCGAGCAGCACCTTGCCGCCGAGGGCGTGGGTGATCTGGGCGACCGTGGGGGCGGACAGCGCGGGCTCGTCCGGCAGGACGTAGCAGGGCACCGGGAGACGGGTCCTCAGGCGCTCGGCGACCTCGGCGCGGTCGGCCGGGGCGACGCGGTTGGCCACCATCGCGAGGACCTGGCAGCCCAGGGCCTCGTACGCGCGGTACGCGTTGCGGGTCTCGGCGCGCACCGCGTCGGCGGGCTGCTTCCTGCCGCCGACCACCGGGATGACCGAGGCGCCGAACTCGTTGGCGAGGCGGGCGTTCAGGGCCAGCTCCTCGGGCAGCTGGGTGTCGGCGAAGTCCGTACCGAGCACCAGGACGACCTCGTAGTCCCGCGCCACCCGGTGGAAGCGGTCGACGATGCGGGACACCAGCTCGTCGGTGCCCTTCTCGGCCTGAAGGGCCGCCGCCTCCTGGTAGTACATTCCGTATCCGGTCGCCGGGTCCTGCGTCAGCCGGTACCGGGCGCGCAGCAGGTCGAAGAGCCGGTCCGGCCCGTCGTGGACCAGAGGACGGAACACGCCCACCCGGTCCACCTGGCGCGTCAGGAGCTCCATGACTCCCAGCTCGATGACCTGCCGGCCGTCTCCCCGGTCGATCCCGGTCACGTACACGCTGCGCGTCACGTGTGCTCTCCGTCCAGTTAGGGTGGTCTTGCCCTCTTGACAATACCTGTGCGGGTGGATAGGGCGCCCGCCGGGCAAGGGGGCTGTGAGGCCCGGGAGCGAAGGCCCCGTACGGGCTGCGCGGCGGTTGCGCGGCGGCCCCGGCGAGGCCCTGTCCGGGCCCTGTGACCGGAGTAGCCGGAAGCGCGGAGCCCATGCGAGCCGTGAAACAATCGGGTTCTGGCTCACATGTACCACTAGCGAGCAGGAGACACAGCACGATGCGTATCGGAGTTCTCACCGCAGGCGGAGACTGCCCGGGGCTGAACGCAGTGATCCGGTCGGTCGTGCACCGTGCCGTGGCAGGTCACGGCGACGAAGTCATCGGGTTCGAGGACGGTTTCAAGGGCCTGCTCGACGGCCACTACCGCCCGCTCGACCTCAACGCCGTCAGTGGCATCCTCTCCCGCGGCGGTACGATCCTGGGTTCCGCGCGTCTGGAGCGCAACCGGCTGCGCGAAGCGGCCGAGAACTGGCACGAGCTGTCGGAGCGCACCGGCATCGACGCGCTGATCCCGATCGGCGGCGAGGGCACGCTGACCGCGTCCCGGATGCTGTCGGACGCGGGGATGCCGGTCGTCGGCGTGCCCAAGACCATCGACAACGACATCAACGGCACCGACCGCACCTTCGGCTTCGACACGGCCGTGGGTGTCGCGACCGAGGCCATAGACCGTCTCAAGACCACCGCCGAGTCGCACCAGCGCGTCATGGTCGTCGAGGTCATGGGCCGGCACGCGGGGTGGATCGCGCTGGAGTCCGGGATGGCGGGCGGCGCGCACGGCATCTGCCTGCCCGAGCGCCCCTTCGAGGTCGACGACCTGGTGAAGATGGTCGAGGAACGCTTCGCGCGCGGCAAGAAGTTCGCGGTCGTGTGCATCGCGGAAGGCGCGCGTCCGACCGAGGGCTCCATGCCGTACGAGAAGGGCGCCATCGACCAGTTCGGGCACGAGCGCTTCACCGGCATCGGCAACCGGCTCGCGAGCGAGCTGGAGAAGCGGCTCGGCAAGGAGGCCCGGCCGGTCATCCTCGGCCACGTCCAGCGCGGCGGCACCCCGACGGCGTACGACCGTGTCCTCGCGACCCGCTTCGGCTGGCACGCGGTGGAGGCGGTGCACCGGGGCGACTTCGGCAGGATGACGGCGCTGACCGGCACCGAGATCACGACGGTGCCGCTGGCCGCGGGCGTCGAGGAGCTGAAGACGGTGCCGGAGGAGCGGATGTACGAGGCGGAATCCGTCTTCTAGCCGCGCCCTCACCCGATTCGCGCGCTTCGCCTGCTTCACCCGCTTCGTGTGCCGGGCGGCCCTGGTCGACTCCCCCGTGGACGACCAGGGCCGCTCGGCTGCTTTCCGGCTGGAGCAGCCGGTTTCCACTCTTGAGTTGCGCGCCCCTTTCAACAAGTCTTTTCCTTGTCCCGGACATGTCCCAACTCTGTCCGGCGGGGCGGGAGAGGCAGGAACGCGCATGTCCGACGACGAGGGATCCCCGGATCCGTACGGGATACGGAACGCCGGCGAGCTCATCGCCGCGCTCCGCGCGCTCAAGGACTGGTCGGGTCTCACCTACCGGGAGCTGACGGTGCGGGCGGAGGCCGCCGGTGACGTACTGCCGCGCTCCACGGTCGCCAACATGCTGGCGCGCGCGACGCTGCCCCGCGAGGAACTGGTGGCGGCGTACGTACGGGCGTGCGGCTGCGGCCCCGGGACGGTCGAGAGCTGGCTGAAGGTCCGCAAGGAGCTCTCCACCCGCTCCGCCCGCTCCCTCCGCGAGCCGCGGCCCACGGCGCCGGCCACCCCGCCTCCGGCCGCCGCGCTGCCGGGTACCGGCCCCGAGAAGGCGGGCGGCGGGAGCGAGGGCGTCGAGGGCGTGCACGGCGGGGAGGCGGGACCGGCGGGCGCGGACGGCAGGGGCGCGGACGGCAGGGGCGCGCGCGGCGGGGGCGCGGGTTCTGGCGGGGTGCGGCGGCGGTGCCCCGCCGTGGTGGTGGTGCCGGTCGTACTCGCGCTGATCGCGGCGGCGGTGGCGGCCGGGCTGTACGCGTCGGGCGGCAGGGCGGGCGGCGCTGCCGACGGCGGGGCGCACGGCGCACCGGCCGCCGGGGAGCGGACCGTCCGGGTCGGGAAGTCATCGCTCTGTCTGACCGAACGGGCCGGATCCACCGGGCACCTCTTCCAGGGGCCCTGCGAGAGCGCGACCCCGCGCTTCACGCTCGTGCCGCGCGGCGGCGCCACCTGGCGCATCGCCACCCTGCACCCCGAGTCCGGCGAGGGCTGCCTGGGCGTCCAGAGGTCGGCCCGCCACACGGGGGCCTCGCTGGAGAACGACTACTGCGGCAGGCGCGACGAGGCGGAGACCTTCCGGCTCGATCCGGTCGGCAGCCCCGTCGAGGGCTACCGGATCCGGCCCCTGCACACCGGTCTGTGCCTCGGAGCCGAGGAGGGGCCGTCGGGCGAGCTCTGGGCCGAGGTGGTGCAGACGAAGTGCGCGGCGGACGCGACGACGCAGATCTTCCGGTTCGACCCGCCCCTCAGCGCGTCAGCTGCCAGAAACGGCTGACGATCTCGTCCAGGAACTCCCGGCCCGCCGCGCCGTCCCCCGAATCGCCGCCCCAGCTCAGCGTCGCCACCATCCGCGACTGGTAGTCGGCGTGCAGCCGCTGGAGCACGTCCTCCACCTGCCTCCGCTCCAGGGGGACCAGCTTCGCCGTCGGGCGTACGTACGCCTGCCAGCGCGTCGTCACCGCGCTGCGCAGCACCTGCGCCAGCTCCTCGTCGCGGCCCGTCGCCGTGAGGAACTCCTCCGCCGAAAGGCCGAGCACCTCGGCGAGCGCCGCCGACTGCCGTTCGTTGCCGCGCCAGCGCCCCGCGTCCTCCATCCGCCGGTACGCGTCCTGGTCCAGGCCCACCAGCCGTGCCAGGTCGGGCACCCCGAGGCCCCGTGCCATCCGGTGCTCGCGCAGCGTGGCGGGGGCGGCGAGCAGGTCGCCGACCGAACACCACAGGACTCCGGCGAGCGCGGTGATCTCCTGCGAACCGGGCGCGCGCAGCCCGCGCTCCCAGGCGGTGACCAGGTCGGGGCCGATGTTCAGCCCGTACTGCGCACGCAGCCCGTAGGCGACGTGGCCGGGCGCCATTCCCAGGGCTTCGCGCAGACGGCGCGCGGCGGGAGCGTTGAAAGGCGGGGAGGGGTGCACGCGCACACCGTACGGAGGGCGGGGCCGCGGCGACTACGGTGCGTTCCCCCAAGATCACAAATCGTAGGAACGTCCTACGATCCCGCCCGAAGAGGACCGGTGCGGTCGTTCAGCGCATGGCGGTCCACCGGTAGTACAGCTCCGGACGGCCGACCTGCCCGTACTGCGGACTGCGCTCGGCGCGGCCCGTCGCGACCAGGTGCTCCAGGTAGCGGCGGGCGGTGATCCGCGAGATCCCGACCGCGGCGGCGGCCGTGGTCGCGGTGATGCCGTCCGGTGCCTCGCGCAGGGTACGGGTGACCGCCTCCAGCGTCGGGGCGCTGAGCCCCTTGGGAAGGGCGGCGGGCTGGGGGGTGCGCAGGGCGGCGAGCGCCCGGTCCACCTCGTCCTGACCGCTGGCCTCACCGGCGGCCGCCCGGAACTCGGCGTAGCGGGTGAGGCGGTCGCGCAGGGTGGCGAAGGTGAAGGGCTTCAGGACGTACTGGACGACGCCGAGGGACACGCCTTCGCGTACGACGGCCAGGTCGCGGGCCGAGGTGACGGCGATGACGTCGGCGGTGTGGCCGGCGCCGCGCAGCGAACGTACGAGCTGGAGGCCGTGCCCGTCGGGCAGGTAGAGGTCGAGGAGGAGCAGGCCGACGGGTTCCCGGTCGAGCGCCCGCACCGCCTCCGCCCGGGAATGGGCGACCCCGGCCACGGCGAAACCGGGCACGCGGCCGACGTACAGCGCATGGGCGTCGGCGGCGACGGGGTCGTCCTCGACGACGAGGACGCGGATGGGGGTCGGGTTCATGGGGCCGTCTCCGGTTGCGGGGCGGGGAAGGGAGGGACGGTGAAAGGAGAGGCGGGGAAGGGAGGGGCGGGGAAGGGAGGGGCGGGGGAAGGAAGGGCGGGGGAAGGAAGGGCGGGAAAGGAGAAGGTCTGCCGCGTCATACCCGTGCCTCCGCCGCCCTCTCCGTCGCCGTCGCGCGCAGCGGCAGCCGTACCGTGAACCGCGCGCCGCCCCCGTGAGCTTCGGTCAGCGCCACCGTGCCGCCGCCCCGGTGCACCGCCTGGCGCACCAGCGCCAGCCCCAGCCCGCGCCCCGCGCTCTTCGTCGACCAGCCGCGGGCGAAGACCGCGTCCGCGGCGGCCGGGTCGACACCCGGCCCGGTGTCCTCGACCCGCAGCAGCAGCTCGCGGCCCCGGTCGGTGCGGGCCGTCACCGTGACCCGCGCGCCGTCGCTGCCCTGCGCCGCGTCCACCGCGTTGTCGATCAGGTTGCCCAGGATCGTCACCAGGTCACGGGCCGGGAGCGTGCCCGGCAGGAGGCCGTCGTCGATCCGGCTGTCCTCGTCCAGCAGCAGCGCCACGCCCCGTTCGTTCGCCTGCGCCGCCTTGCCCAGCAGCAGCGCCGCGAGCACCGGCTCGCCGACCGCGCCGACGACCTGGTCGGTGAGAGTCTGGGCCAGCTCCAGCTCCGCCGTGGCGAACTCCACCGCCTCGTCCACGCGGCCGAGTTCGATGAGGGAGACGACCGTGTGCAGGCGGTTCGCCGCCTCGTGCGCCTGCGAGCGCAGCGCCTGCGTGAAGCCGCGCTCCGAGTCCAGCTCGCCGGACAGCGCCTGGAGTTCGGTGTGGTCGCGCAGGGTCACGACCGTGCCGCGCCGCTCCCCGCCGCTGACCGGCGAGCTGTTGACGACGATTACCCGGTCCGCCGTCAGGTGCACCTCGTCGACGCGCGGCCCGGGGGCCAGCAGCGCCGCCGTGAGCGGCTCGGGGAGGTCCATTTCGGCCACCGGGCGGCCGACCGCGTCGGGCCCGAGGCCGAGCAGTTCGCGCCCGCCGTCGTTGATCAGCGCGATGCGCTGACGCCCGTCCAGCATCAGCAGGCCCTCGCGCACCGCGTGCAGCGCCGCCTCGTGGTAGTCGTGCATGCGGCTCAGCTCGCGGGCGTTCATGCCGTGCGTGTGCCGCCGCAGCCGGGCGTTGATGACGTACGTACCGACGCCGCCCAGGGCGAGCGCGCCCGAGGCCATGCCGGACAGCGCCGCCACCTGCTGCCGCACCTGCGCGCTGATGGTCTCGATGGTGATGCCCGCGCTGACGAGCCCGATGATCCGCCCGCCGCGGGCCTCGGTGTCCCGTACCGGAGCCACCACGCGCACCGACCGCCCCAGCACTCCCACGTACGTCTCGTCGAAGGTGCGGCCCGCCAGGGCGGGTCCCGTGTGCCCCAGGTACGTCCTGCCGATCTCCTGCGCCTCCGGATGCGTCCAGCGCGTGCCGTCCGGCGCCATGATCGTGACGAAGGTGACGCCGGCCTCCTTGCGGAGCGCCTCGGTGTACGGCTGGAGGAGCCCGGTCGGGTGGTCCGAGCGGGCCGCCTCGACCACCGCGGGGGACTTCGCGACGGCGGTGGCGGTGGCGAACACCTGCCGCCGCGCGGTCTCCTCGGCCTGGGACCGGTCCGAGACGTACGCGAAGACCGCACACCCCGCGACGATCACCGCCACCAGCACGACCTGCATCGCGAAGAGCTGGCCGGCCAGGCTGCGTGGGCGGGGGATGCGCATGCCGCAAGTGTGCCTGGCCGAAAACCCATGAACGTAATGCACGTAAGGGTGACGGCCGTCACAGGGGTGATGGATAGTCGCCGGGACCCATCGGGACGTGGGCGCCGCAGGACAATACGAGGAGGACCCCGTGGCAGGCACAGCCGCAAGACGGGACCGTACGCACTATCTGTACATCGCCGTGATCATTGCCGTGGCACTCGGCGTCGTGGTGGGCTTCGCCGCTCCCGGTGTGGCCGTCGAGCTCAAGCCACTCGGCACCGGCTTCGTCAATCTGATCAAGATGATGATTTCCCCGATCATCTTCTGCACGATCGTGCTGGGCATCGGCTCGGTCCGCAAGGCCGCCAAGGTCGGTGCGGTGGGTGGCATCGCACTCGGCTACTTCACGGTGATGTCGCTGGTCGCGCTCGCCATCGGCCTGATCGTCGGCAACGTGCTGCACCCCGGTGACAGCCTGGCGGTGACCGACGCGATCAAGGAGGCGGGGCAGGGCCAGGCCGCGGCCGAGGCCAAGGACACGGTCGAATTCGTGCTCGGGATCATCCCGACCACGTTCGTCTCCGCCTTCACCACGGGCGAGGTCCTCCAGACCCTCCTCGTGGCGCTGCTCGCCGGCTTCGCGCTGCAGGCCATGGGCTCGGCCGGCCAGCCCGTCCTGCGCGGTGTCGAGCACATCCAGCGGCTCGTCTTCCGCATCCTGGGCATGGTGATGTGGGCGGCGCCGGTCGGTGCCTTCGGCGCGATCGCGGCCGTCACCGGCTCGGCCGGCCTGGACGCCCTGAAGAGCCTCGCCGTGCTGATGCTGGGGTTCTACGTCACCTGTTTCCTCTTCGTCTTCATCGTGCTCGCCGGGCTGCTGCGCATCGTCGCGGGCCTCAACATCCTCACGTTCTTCAAATACCTGGGCCGTGAGTTCCTGCTGATCCTGTCCACCTCCTCCTCCGAGTCCGCCCTCCCGCGGCTCATCGCGAAGATGGAACACCTGGGCATCAGCAAGCCGGTGGTCGGCATCACGGTTCCGACCGGCTACTCCTTCAACCTCGACGGCACCATGATCTACATGACCATGGCCTCGCTCTTCATCGCCGAGGCCATGGGCGACCCGATGTCGGTCGGGGAGCAGATCCCGCTCCTCCTCTTCCTCCTCGTCGCGTCGAAGGGCGCGGCGGGTGTCAGCGGGGCCGGACTGGCCACCCTGGCCGGCGGCCTCCAGTCGCACCGCCCGGAACTGGTCGACGGAGTCGGCCTGATCGTCGGCATCGACCGCTTCATGAGCGAGGCGCGCGCCCTGACGAACTTCGCGGGCAACGCGGTGGCGACGGTGCTGGTCGGCACGTGGACGAAGGAGGTCGACAAGGAGCGGGTCGACCAGGTACTGGCCGGTCTGGTGCCGTTCGACGAGAAGACGCTGCTCGACGACGCGCACGGCGACGTGCCGGACGTGCCGGAGGCGCGGAACGACGAAAAGGCGGCGGCGGGCGTGTGACGCGGCGACGCGGCGACGCGACGAGAGCGGCCCGGCCGGTACGGAACCCTTTCCGTACCGGCCGGACGGCCGAGCGGCGGAACAACAGCCCGCACAGCACCCGCAGTTGCCTCGGCCGCCGCGCCCGGGGCAGGGGCTCTGCCCGCTGACCTCGATGCTTACCTTCCGGTGGGTATCGGACTTAAAAGTCGGTACTTGTCGGTCGGGCGGTGGCGTCGAAGCATGGTGGTCATGACTTCCGGCCACCTTGCTCCCGTAACCGTCATCGGCCTCGGCTCCATGGGCCGCGCACTCGCCGGCGCCTTCCTGGACGCCGGCCGTCCCACCACCGTCTGGAACCGCTCCGAGGGGGAGGGCGACGACCTCGTCGCACGCGGTGCGGTCCTCGCGGCCACCGCCGAAGAAGCCGTCCGGGCGAGCGAGGTGACCGTCGTCTGCGTCGTCGACTACGACGCCTCGCAGGCGATCCTCGAACCGCTCGCCGACGCCCTCGCGGGCCGCGTCCTGGTCAACCTCACCTCGGACTCCCCGGAGCGGGCCCGCACGGCGGCGGCCTGGGCGGGCGAGCACGGCATCGCGTATCTGGACGGGGCGGTGATGGTGCCGACCCAGCTCGTCGGCGGGCCGCAGGCGCTGATCCTCTACGCCGGCGAGCGGCCGGTGTTCGAGACGTACGAGACCGTACTCGAGGAGCTTGCCGGCCGGAGTGCCTACCTGGGCGAGGACCACGGGCTCGCCGCCGTGTACGACCTGTCGATGCTGGACCTCTTCTACGCGAGCATGTCGGGCCTGGTGCACGCCTTCGCCCTGGCCCGGGAGGACAAGGTCGCCGCCACGGCCCTCGCCCCGTACCTGAACTCCATCACCGCGATCCTGCCGGACATCGCGGCCGGCATGGCGGCCGCGATCGACACGGGGAACTACGACGGCGAGCAGGCCAACCTGGGCATGATGACCGCGAGCGTCGACCACCTCCTGCACATGTCACGGGACCGCGGCCTCGACACGGGCCAGCTGGAGGCGATCAAGGCCGTCGCCGGCCGTGCGGTCGCCGAGGGGCACGGCGCGGACGACTGGGTGAGCACGATCGAGGTGCTCAAGCTCAAGGGCTGAGCCCCGGTCTCCTCCCTTGCCTTGACGCCGACGTCAAGGATTACCGTCAGGGGCATGCGAATCGGCGAGCTGGCGGAGCGGGCGGGGACGACCACCCGGGCACTGCGCTACTACGAGTCCCGCGGGCTCCTCCCCGCCCGGCGCGCGGTCAACGGCTACCGCACGTACGACGAGGACGACCTGCGGCTCCTCCAGCAGATCCGGACCCTTCAGGACTTCGGGTTCGGCCTGGAGGAGACCCGCCCCTTCGTGGACTGCCTGCGGGCGGGCCACCCGGCGGGGGACTCCTGCCCGGCCTCGCTGGACGTGTACCGGCGCAAGCTGTCCGAACTCGACGCGGTGATCGGTCAGTTGCAGGCCGTACGCACCCAGGTGGGCGCCCAGCTCGCCCGCGCCGAGCTCGAAGCCGGAGCCACCCTGCCGGGCGGCCCCGAGCCGCGCTGCGAACTGACTGACTGACTGACTGACGGACTGAGGAGACTTCGATGGTGCAAGCAGTGGGTGTGGACGCGGTGACGGACGCGACCTTCGACGACGACGTACTGAAGTCCGACCGGCCCGTCCTCGTACAGTTCACGGCCGACTGGTGCGGCCCGTGCCGCCAGCTGGCGCCCGTACTGAGCGAGGTGGCCCGGGAGGAGGCCGGCCGCCTCAAGGTGGTCCAGCTGGACGTGGACCTCAACCCCGGTACGGCGATCCGGTACGGCGTGCTGTCGACCCCGACGCTCGTCGTCTTCCGCGACGGCGAGCCCGTGAAGCAGATGGTCGGCGCCCGCCCCAAGCGGAAGCTCCTCCAGGAACTGGCGGACGCGGACAGGTAACCGGGTCCGGCGGGCGACAGGCTGCCGCAGGCAAAAGAAATACCCCGGGGAATTGACACCCGGGGTATTTCGCTGCGTATATTGGGCGTTTCTGCGACCTTGTTCGGGATGGGTCACAGAGGTGCCGTATGAACACAGCTTAGCTTGTTGGGAGCTCAATTGTCAACCGAGGAATTTCAGAAGGAACAGGAATTCATCACCGGGCTCTACGCGCGCCTCGATGACCTGCGCGAAGAGGCCGAGGCCACCGTCGAATCGGCATTGACACAGGTGGGAACGGGCCACCAGGCGAAACTTGAGCGCGATGTACTGGTGGCCGAACAGTCCGGGCTGCTCGCCGCATTCAACGCGGAGGAGAGCGGACTCTGTTTCGGGCGGCTCGACTTCCAGGACGGACGCCAGTACCACATGGGCCGTATCGGAATCCGGCAGAACGACGCGGAGCGCACCCCCCTCGTCGTCGACTGGCGGGCCGAGATCGCCCGTCCCTTCTATCTCGCGACCGGGCATTCCCCGATGGGACTGCGCCGCCGGCGCCACATCACCACCGAGGGCCGCACCGTCACCGCGCTGCACGACGAGATCCTGGACCTCACCGACACCACCCGCACCGGCCACGAGGGCGCCGCAGCGGACACCGTGCTGCTCGCCGCGCTGGACGCGGCGCGCTCGGGGCGGATGCACGACATCGTGCAGACCATCCAGGCCGAGCAGGACCGCATCATCCGCGCGTCCCACCAGGGCGTCCTCGTCGTCGAGGGCGGCCCCGGAACCGGCAAGACCGTCGTCGCGCTGCACCGCGCGGCGTATCTGCTGTACGCGTACCGGGACCTGCTCGCCCGCCGCGGTGTACTGATCGTCGGGCCCAACCCGGCCTTCCTCTCCTACATCGGCGAAGTGCTGCCCTCGCTCGGCGAGACCGGGGTGCTGCTGGCGACCGTGGGCGAGCTCTTCCCGGGCGTCACCGCCACCGGAACCGACACCGCCGGGGCGGCCGAGGTCAAGGGCCGGGCCGCCATGGCGGACGCCCTCGCCCGCTTCGTACGGGACCGGCAGACCGTGCCCGACCCGGCCGTCGAGATCGAGCACGACGACGGCACGCTGGTGCTGGACCGGGCGATGGCGGAGGACGCCCGGGCCGCCGCCCGCCGGACCGGGCTGCCGCACAACCTCGCCCGCCCCCACTTCGCCTTCCGGATCATCGACGCGCTCACCGAACAGCTCGCCGACCGGATCGGCTACGACCCGTACGGCGGTCCCAACTTCCTCGGGCCCGACGACATCGCCCAGCTCGGCAAGGCCGTCGCGCTCAGCGGCGAGGTGCACGAGGCCGTCGACGCGCTGTGGCCGCCGCTCACCCCGCAGCAGCTGGTCGCCGACTTCCTCGCCGACCCCGTTCACCTCCCCGACGCCGACGCCCGGCTGATCCGGCGCGACGGCGGCGCGTGGACGCCCGCCGACGTACCGCTCCTCGACGAGGCCGCCGAACTGCTCGGCGAGGACGACTCGGCCGCGCGGGCGGCCGAGGAGGCCGAGCGGCAGCAGCGCATCGCCTACGCCCAGGGGGTGCTGGACATGGCGTACGCCTCCCGCACCTACGAGTTCGAGGACAAGGAGGACATCGACGAGGACGCGTCCGAGGTCCTGGGCGCCCACGACATCGTCGACGCCGAGCGGATGGCCGAGCGCCACGAGGAGGCCGACCACCGCAGCACCGCCGAACGAGCCGCCGCCGACCGCACCTGGGCCTTCGGCCACATCATCGTCGACGAGGCGCAGGAGCTGTCCGCGATGGCCTGGCGGCTGCTGATGCGGCGCTCCCCGACGCGCTCGATGACCCTGGTCGGCGACCCCGCCCAGACCGGTGACGCGGCGGGCTGCGACTCCTGGCAGCAGATCCTCGGCCCGTACGTCGGCGACCGCTGGGCCCACACCCGGCTCGGGGTCAACTACCGCACCCCCGCCGAGATCATGGAGGTCGCGGCCGGTGTGCGGCGGGCCCAGGACCCGGCCTTCGAGCCGCCGGGCTCCGTCCGCTCCACCGGTGTACGCCCCCGGGCGCACGCCACCGAGCCGGACGCCCTCGCCCGTACCGTCGCCGAAACGGTCGCGGACGAGGCGCCGGAGGAGGGGCGGCTGGCCGTCGTCGCCCCCCGCGAGCTGCACGGGGCGCTGGCCGCCGCACTCCCCGGCGCCGCGCACGGCGCCGCGCCCGACCTCACGCGGTCCGTCGTGCTCCTCGACCCGCGGCAGGCGAAGGGCCTGGAGTTCGACACGGTGGTCGTCGTCGAGCCCGGACGGATCCTCGACGGGTCGCCGCGCGGCGCCAACGACCTGTACGTGGCCCTGACCCGGGCCACCCAGCACCTCGCCGTCGTCCACACGGGAGCCCTCCCCGCATGCCTCCGGGAAGGGCTCGTGCGCGAATCGCGTGCCGCGTGAATGACGTCAGGCCGGCTTGAGCCACACCGTCGCCAGCGGCGGCAGCGTCAGCTGCAGACTCGACCGGTGCCCGTGCGCCCCGGCCGGCTCGGGCTTGACCGGCTCCGTGTTGCGCACATCGCTGCCGCCGTACCGGGCCTCGTCCGTGTTCAGGACCTCCGTCCAGGCCGGGATGAGGTCCGGGACGCCGAGCCGGTACTCCTGCCGTACGACCGGCGAGAAGTTGGACACGGCCAGCAGCGGACCGCTTCGGGCGTCGAAGCGCAGGAACGCGAAGACGTTGTCCTCGGCGGCGTCGCCCGCCACCCACGCGAAGCCGTCGGGGACGGTGTCCAGCTCCCACAGGGCCGGCGTGGCGGTGTAGACCTGGTTCAGGTCGCGGACCAGGTCACGCACGCCGCGGTGGTCCGGCTCCGCCGAGTACGACGGGTCCAGCAGCCACCAGTCGGGACCGTGCCCCTCCGACCACTCCGCCCCCTGCGCGAACTCCTGCCCCATGAAGAGGAGCTGCTTGCCGGGGTGCGCCCACATGTAGCCGAGGTACGCGCGGTGGGTGGCGCGCTGCTGCCACCAGTCGCCCGGCATCTTGCTCACCAGGGCCTGCTTGCCGTGCACCACCTCGTCGTGCGAGATCGGCAGGACGTAGTTCTCGCTGTACGCGTACACCATCGAGAACGTCATCTCGTTGTGGTGGTACTTGCGGTGCACCGGCTCCTTGCTGATGTACACCAGGGAGTCGTGCATCCACCCCATGTTCCACTTCAGGCCGAAGCCCAGGCCGCCGCTGTCGGTGGGGCGGGTGACGCCCTCCCAGGCGGTGGACTCCTCGGCGATCGTCACGACGCCGGGGTTGCGGCGGTAGACGGTCGCGTTCATCTCCTGGAGGAAGGCGACGGCGTCAGGGTTGTCGCGGCCCCCGAACTCGTTCGGCGCCCACTGGCCCTCCTCGCGCGAGTAGTCGAGGTAGAGCATCGAGGCGACCGCGTCGACGCGCAGACCGTCGATGTGGAACTCCTCGCACCAGTACGTGGCGTTGGCGACCAGGAAGTTGCGCACCTCGGGGCGCCCGTAGTCGAATTCGAGCGTGCCCCAGTCGGGGTGCTCGGCGCGCCGCCAGTCCTCGTGCTCGTACAGGTGGGGTCCGTCGAACCGCGCCAGCGCCCAGTCGTCCTTCGGGAAGTGGGCCGGGACCCAGTCCATGATGACGCCGATGCCGGCCCGGTGCAGCGCGTCGACCAGGTAACGGAAGTCGTCGGGCGTGCCCATGCGGGCCGTCGGCGCGTACAGGCCGGTGACCTGGTAGCCCCACGATCCGCCGAAGGGGTGCTCGGCGACCGGCATCAGCTCGACGTGGGTGAAGCCGAGGTCGGACACGTACGCGGGGAGCTGCTCGGCGAGTTCGCGGTACGACAGGCCGGGCCGCCAGGACGCGAGATGGACTTCGTAGACCGAGAACGGCGCCTCGTGCACCGGCCGGTCGGCGCGGTGGGCCATCCACTCCTGGTCGCCCCAGACGTGGTGCGGGGCCGTCACGATCGAAGCGTTGGCGGGCGGGACCTCGGTGCGGCGGGCCATCGGGTCGGCGCGCATCGTGCGGCTGCCGTCGGGGCGCATGATCTCGAACTTGTAGAGCGCGCCCTCGCCGACGCCGGGCACGAACAGCTCCCAGACGCCGGACGAGCCCAGGGAGCGCATCGGGAACCCGGTGCCGTCCCAGAAGTTGAAGTCGCCCACGACCCGTACGCCCCGGGCGTTCGGCGCCCAGACGGTGAAGCGGGTGCCGGTCACCCCCTGGTGGACCATCGGCTGCGCGCCGAGCGCCCGCCACAGCTCCTCGTGGCGGCCCTCGCCGATCAGGTACAGGTCGAGCTCGCCGAGGGCGGGCAGGAAGCGGTACGGGTCCTGCACCTCCAGCTCGTTGTCGTCGTACGTGACGAGGAGCGTGTACTCCGGCGGTACGGCGTCCAGCGGCAGCACGCCGGAGAAGAACCCGTCGCCGTCGTCGTGCAGCGGGGTGCGGTGGCCGGCGGTGAGCACGGTGACGGCCCGGGCGCAGGGCCGCAGCGCGCGCAGGACGACGCCGGCGGCTTCGCCCTGGAGCGGGTGGGCGCCGAGGACGCCGTGCGGGTCGTGGTGGTCCCCGGCGAGCAGCCGGCCCCGCTCGGTGTCGTCGAGCGCCAGGGGGCCCGGCCGCGGCTTCGTGCGCCCAGCGGGGTGCGTGGCGGCTTCGGCGTCCTGCGCCGCCTCCGGCGCGGAGCCGGGCAGCCCGTCCGCGGCGCCGGGCTGCGGGGCCCGCCGCGACCTGGTGGCCCTGGCCGGCTTCGCCGCGGGCGCCGCGGCGGTCTCCGGCTTCGCACGCCCGCGGGCGCCGCGGCCGGCCTCGGCGTCCTGTGCGGCCTTGGCCGCGGAATCGGGCGGCCCGGCGGCGGCCGCGGGCTCCGGGGCCTGCGGTGACGTGGCGGCCTTGGCGCTCTTGGCGGCCTTGGCCGTCTTCACCGGTTTGGCGGCCTTGGTGGCCTTGGTGGTCCTGGCGGGCTTGCGCGGCTGCGGGGTCTCGGCGGCCGCCAGGGGCTGCGGGGCCTGCGGCGGCTCGGTGGCCTCGGCCTGCTTCGGGGCCCTGGCGGGCCTGGCGCGCTTCCGGGGCGGTACGGCCGGCGCGGCATCGGGCTGTACGGCATCGGGCAGCGTGGGCGCGTCGGGCAGGTTCGGGGTGTCGGCGGACTTGCGGGACGGTGGACGGGGGGTCACGGGTGCGGCCTCCTCGGGAGGATCCGGTCGGGTTCGGTGAACGGGGGGAGGGTGGTCGAAGGGCGCTTCACGAAGGCACGGGGCGGGGGGAGGAAGAGATCCGCCGCCCTGGGTGCGCGGTGGGTCATGGCGTCGGCCCCGGGGTGCGGCCGGTGTCCGGGGGCGGTTCGGGCGCGCGGTGGCCGACGGTGTCCGAGGACGGGGCGGGACCGCTGTGCGGGGGCGTCCCCGGGGGCCGGGTGGAGCCGCCGTGCCTGGCCGTGCCCGGGGGCGGGCCGGTGGTGCGGTGCGCGGTGGTCTCCGGGCGGTGGCGGGCGGCGCGGGCCTCCGGGGTCGCCGAGGCCAGGCGCTGGATGGCCGCCAGGGGGACCGGGAGCCAGTCCGGTCGGTGCCTGGCCTCGTAGAGGACCTCGTACACCGCCTTGTCCGTCTCGTACGCCCGGAGCAGCTCCGGCTCGTCGCGCGGATCGGCCCCCGACGACTTCGCGTACCCGGTGCAGAACGCCTCGCGGCACCGCGTCGCCCAGTCCGCGTCCCACGGCTGGTGGGAGCGGGCCGCGTAGTCGAAGGACCGCAGCATGCCCGCCACGTCGCGTACGACCGGCTGCGGGCGCCGCCGCTCCGCGAGCGGGCGCGACGGCTCGCCCTCGAAGTCGATCACCGACCACTCGCCGCCCGGCGCGCGCAGCGTCTGGCCCAGGTGCAGGTCGCCGTGGACGCGCTGGGCCGGCCACGTCCGCCCCGCCCGTCCCAGCGCCGCGAACGCGTCGAACGCGGTGCGCAGCGCGGGGACGTACGGGACCAGCGCGGGCACCGCCTGAGCCGCCGCGTCGAGCCGCTCGGTCATCGCCGCCGCCAGCAGCTCCGTCTGCTGCCTGCGCAGGGTCGTCGTCGGCAGGGCGCCGGCGAGCGCGGTGTGCACCTCGGCGGTGGCCCGCCCCAGTGCCTGCGCGTCGGCGGTGAAGTCGTCGCCGGTGGCGAGGGACCGCAGCGCGCGCTGCCAGCCGTCCTCGGAGCCGTGCAGGAAGGGCTGCAGGACCCCGAGGGTGTACGGCTCGTACGGGTTGTCGGCGTTGGCGGCCTCGTACCAGGCGACCGGCGCCGGCACCCGCTCGCAGCCCTTGCGGGCGAGCGCGAGGGGCAGTTCCAGATCGGGGTTGGAGCCGGGACTGACCCGGCGGAACACTTTGAGGATGAACGAATCTCCATAGACCAGTGAGGAGTTGGACTGCTCGGCGCCAAGTGGCCTGGGAACGAGCCCGGGCGGGATGACGGCCGACGGGTCACGGCCGAAGCGCAGCGCTCCCGGCGCACCGGCGGTACGCAGTCGTTCGAGGAGCAGACCGGCGAGACGCGGGTCCAGGAGCGCGTCGTAGACGGTGAGTCCGGCCAGCGGCCCCTCCTGGACGTGCCCGACGAGAGCCGGCGCGAGACGCGGCGGCAGCGCGGGCCGTACGCCGAGCAGCAGTTGATAGCAGTCGGCGACCGGCGGCGCCGGTGGACCGGGCGACGCCGCGACGGGCTGCTGGACGCTCAGGAGCAGATGCAGCAGCCCGGGACTTCCCTGGGCGGGCAGCAACTCCGTGGCAGCGACCAGCGAGAACCCGGTGACCGGGCGCCCTTTGCCCGCGAACCACCGCTGCCTGGGCAGCCATTCATGAAGCAGCGGCGCCAGCGAGGGGAGCAGCGCCGGGGGTGGGGCTGGAGGAGTGGCGCGGCGGGCGGCCGTACTCCGGGTGGATGCAGCCTCCGACATGGCATCGCGTCCTTTCCCCGGGCACACCACAGGATGCGCAGAGTGTCCCGGATTGCGACCGTAGCTGTCCGGGCGGTGCGTGGGGTTCTCCCCGCAGTCGAAACGCGGGAAGTGTCGGGTCGGGGATCGTCCGTACGGACCCGATACGAGGGGGAGAGTGCCCAGGGCGAGGCAGTGGAAACCGCCCCGCCCCGGACGGGACTTCAGCCGCGCTTGGCCGGCAGCGGTGACGCGTCCTTGCGCAGCCGGAACCAGTAGAAGCCGTGACCTGCGAGGGTCAGCAGATACGGCCATTCGCCGATGGCGGGAAAACGCACCCCGCCGATCAGCTCGACCGGATGCCGTCCGTTGAAGGCCCGAAGATCCAGTTCCGTCGGCTGCGGGAACCGCGAGAAGTTGTGAACGCACAGCACCAGGTCGTCCTTGTACTCGCGCAGGAACGCGATCACGGCCGGGTTGGTCGACGGCAGCTCGGTGTACGAGCCGAGGCCGAACGCGGGGTTCTGCTTGCGGATCTCGATCATCCGCCGCGTCCAGTGCAGCAGCGAGGAGGGCGAGGTCATCGCCGCCTCGACGTTGGTGACCTGGTACCCGTAGACCGGGTCCATGATCGTGGGGAGGAAGAGGCGCCCCGGGTCGCAGGACGAGAAGCCGGCGTTGCGGTCGGGTGTCCACTGCATGGGTGTGCGTACGGCGTCCCGGTCGCCCAGCCAGATGTTGTCGCCCATCCCGATCTCGTCGCCGTAGTACAGGATCGGCGATCCGGGGAGGGAGAGGAGCAGAGCCGTGAACAGCTCGATCTGGTTGCGGTCGTTGTCGAGGAGCGGGGCCAGCCGCCGCCGGATGCCGATGTTGGCGCGCATCCGCGGGTCCTTGGCGTACTCCGCGTACATGTAGTCGCGCTCTTCGTCGGTGACCATTTCGAGGGTCAGCTCGTCGTGGTTGCGCAGGAAGATGCCCCACTGGCAGTTGGACGGGATGGCCGGGGTCTTGGCCAGGACTTCCGAGACCGGGTACCGGGATTCGCGGCGTACGGCCATGAAGATGCGCGGCATCACGGGGAAGTGGAACGCCATGTGGCACTCGTCGCCGCCGGCCTTGTAGTCGCCGAAGTAGTCGACGACGTCTTCCGGCCACTGGTTGGCCTCGGCGAGGATCACGGTGTCCGGGTAGGACGCGTCGATCTCCTTGCGGACCCGCTTCAGGAACTCGTGGGTGCGGGGCAGGTTCTCGCAGTTCGTGCCCTCCTCCTGGTAGAGGTAGGGAACGGCGTCGAGGCGGAAGCCGTCGATGCCGAGGTCGAGCCAGAAGCGCAGGGCGGAGATCATCTCCTCCTGCACGGCCGGGTTCTCGTAGTTGAGGTCCGGCTGGTGGGAGAAGAAGCGGTGCCAGAAGTACTGCTTGCGGACCGGGTCGAAGGTCCAGTTGGAGGTCTCCGTGTCGACGAAGATGATCCGGGCGTCCTGGTACTGCTTGTCGTCGTCGGCCCAGACGTAGTAGTCGCCGTAGGGCCCGTCCGGATCGGAACGGGACTCCTGGAACCACGGGTGCTGGTCGCTGGTGTGGTTCATGACGAAGTCGATGATCACGCGCATGCCGCGCTGGTGCGCGGCGTCGACGAACTCCACGAAGTCGGCGAGGTCGCCGAACTCGGGGAGCACGGACGTGTAGTCCGACACGTCGTAACCGCCGTCGCGCAGCGGGGACTTGAAGAACGGCGGCAGCCAGAGGCAGTCGATGCCCAGCCACTGGAGGTAGTCCAGTTTGGCGGTGATGCCCTTGAGGTCGCCTACGCCGTCTCCATTGCTGTCCTGGAAGGATCGGACGAGCACCTCGTAGAACACGGCGCGCTTGAACCACTCGGGATCGCGGTCCTTGGCGGGTGTGTCCTCGAAGGTGTCGTGGACGGGCTCGTTGACGATCATGATGTGGGTGACCCTCCGATCGGCGGGGACGGTCGCAGGACGACGATGTGCGCGGGCGTACGGCCCGGCTCTAGGCGCACATAGTTGGCCCTGCCCCAGTGATAGGTCTCGCCGGTGAGCTCGTCGCGCACCGGGACGGAATCGGACCAGTCGAGGCCGAGTTCCGGCATGTCCAACGAGACCGTGGCTTCCTGGGTGTGGTGCGGGTCGAGGTTGACGACCACCACAACGGTGTTCGAACCCGAGCGCTTCGAGTAGACGAGGACCGCGTCGTTGTCGGCGTGGTGGAAGTGCAGGTCACGCAGTTGCTGAAGGGCGGGGTGGCGGCGGCGCACCCGGTTGAGGGTGGTGATCAGCGGGGCGATGGTGCGGCCCTCGCGCTCCGCGCCCTCCCAGTCGCGCGGCCGCAGCTGGTACTTCTCCGAGTCGAGGTACTCCTCGCTGCCCTCCCGGACCGGTGTGCCCTCGCACAGCTCGAAGCCCGCGTACACGCCCCACGTGGGCGCCAGCGTGGCGGCGAGCACCGCCCGCACCTCGAAGGCCGGACGGCCGCCGTGCTGGAGGTAGGCGTGCAGGATGTCCGGGGTGTTCACGAAGAAGTTGGGACGCATGTACGCGGCGGCGTCGCCGGTCAGCTCCGTGAGGTACTCGGTCAGCTCCTGCTTGGTGTTGCGCCAGGTGAAGTACGTGTACGACTGCTGGAAGCCGATCGCGCCGAGGGTGTGCATCATCGCGGGACGGGTGAAGGCCTCGGCCAGGAAGATCACGTCGGGGTCGGTGCGGTTGATGTCCGCGATGACCTTCTCCCAGAAGACCACCGGCTTGGTGTGCGGATTGTCGACGCGGAAGATCCGCACGCCGTGGCTCATCCACAGCCGCAGCACCCTCAGCGTCTCGCGGACCAGCCCCGGCATGTCGGCGTCGAACGCGATCGGGTAGATGTCCTGGTACTTCTTCGGCGGGTTCTCGGCGTACGCGATCGAGCCGTCGGCGCGGTGGTGGAACCACTCGGGGTGCTCGGTGACCCAGGGGTGGTCGGGTGAGCACTGCAGCGCGAAGTCCAGCGCGATCTCCATGCGCAGGTCCCGGGCGCGGGCGACGAAGTCGTCGAAGTCCTCGAACGTGCCGAGGTCGGGGTGGATCGCGTCGTGGCCGCCGTCCGCCGAACCGATCGCCCAGGGCACACCGACGTCCGTGGCGGACGCCGACAGGGTGTTGTTGGGGCCCTTGCGGTGGGTGGTGCCGATCGGGTGAATGGGCGGCAGGTAGACCACGTCGAAGCCCATCGCGGCGACGGCGGGCAGCCGCTCGGCGGCCGTCCTGAACGTGCCGCTGACCTGCTTGCCCTTCGTGTCGGTACGGGCACCCTCCGAGCGCGGGAAGAACTCGTACCAGGAGCCGAAGAGGGCGCGCTCGCGCTCGACGAGCAGCGGCATCCGCGGTGAGGACGTGACCAGCTCGCGCAGCGGGTGACGGGCGAGCGCCGCGTCCGCCTCGGGGCCGAGCGCGGCGGCGAGCCGGGCCGAGGGGGGGATCGTGGTGTCGCGCAGCGCGTCGACGGCGGCCAGGACGGCCTCGCGCCCGTCCTTCTTGGGCACGCCGGACGCGGCGCGCTCGTACAGCTCCGCGCCCTCCGCGAGGACGAGCTCGGTGTCCTGGCCGGCCGGGATCTTGATCCGGGCGTGGTGGCGCCAGGTGGTCACGGGATCGGACCAGGCCTCCACGGCGTACGTCCACTGCCCCTCGGCGGCGGGCGTCACGCGCGCCCCCCACCGGTCGGTCCCCGGCGCGAGTTCGCGCATCGGGGTCCAGGGGCCCTCCCGGCCCGCCGGGTCACGCAGGACGACATTGGCGGCGACGGCGTCGTGGCCCTCGCGGAAGACGGTGGCGGTGACTTCGAACGTCTCACCGGCCACCGCCTTGGCGGGCCTTCTGCCGCAGTCGACGGCGGGACGTACGTCCAGGACAGGAATGCGACCGATCATTGGCTCACCTGGTGGCTGTGCGGCCGCGGACGGGCGCGGCTCGCGGTCGGGGGCTTTCTTGGGGTCTGTCCTTTTTAGCCGCTCCGTTGGCGACTGACGGGGTGCGGGCATCACCGCTCCTGTCCACGTTCACTCGGGTGGACCGACTTTGGGTGCGCGGGCGTGTGTACCGGAGGAGCCTTCCCTCGTACCTCGGGTGCGCAATCCGGCGCTTTGTTAACTACTGCCGCGTAATGCGGCTCTATAACAGGGCGGACGGGAAACGGCCCCGTCCGTTCGGGCGGGACCGTCCTTCTGCCGGATGCGGGTTGTGCCGTTCGGGTCGGTTGTCCACCTGGCGCAGGCGGTTCGGCGAGCCGGGGCCCGCGCCCGTGACCTGGTCCAGGACCGCCTGCGCGGCCAGGGCCCCGACCGCTTCCGCCGGGGGCGCCCGCGGGCGGGCGGCCAGGTGGAGCGCCGCCGCGCCCGCCGTCGGCGTACCGGACAAGGTTCCTGTCGCCGTGTCACCCGCGTTCCGGGCGGACGCGGTTACCGCGCCGGGGGCGAACGGGCCGGGCCGCGTGAACCGGTCCCCGGCGTCCGGCCCTCGGGCGGGGCGGCCCGCGCGGGCGGGGCGGCGGCCGGAAGGACCGCCGCCGCGGCGACAGCGGTGACGGCCCCCGCAAGGCGCGGGCGGATGTTCCGCGTTCGCGCCATGTACGGGGTCGCCCTCCTCAACCCGGCGTGAGGGCGGCGGAGTTGACCGTCCGCGTCGTCCGCGAGGGGGGCGACGGGGGACCCCCTTCCCGGACCTGCGCGAGCCGCCCCCGGCCTCCGCCGTCTCCCCCGCCAGCGTGCTGCGTATCCTCAAGATCTTCTGCGCGCGTCACATCGGCATCACGACGCGCGGGGCGTACGGCGAAGAGGCCCGGCTGGACGGTCCGGGCCCCGGCGGCGCCCCTCCCGTCGAGCCGTCGCGCTCCGAGCACCCGAAGGACCACCCACCCATGACGCACATCCTGATCGCCGGCGGCGGCATAGCCGGACTCACCGCCGCGCTGAGCCTGCACGCGGCCGGCTTCGACCGGATCACCGTGGCCGAGGCGGCCCGCACGATCCAGCCGGTCGGCGCCGGGCTGAACATCCTGCCCAACGCGGTGCGCGAACTCGACGCGCTCGGGCTGTTCGACGCCCTCGACCGGGAGGCCGTACGCACCCGTGAACTGCGTTACTACCACTGCGGCGGCGGCCTGATCTCCCGCGAGCGGCGCGGTCTCGACGCCGGTTACCGCTGGCCCCAGCTCTCCGTCCACCGCGCGCACCTGCAGCGGACGCTGGCCGATGCCGTACGGGACCGGCTGGGCGCGGACGCCCTCGTCACCGGCGTACGGGTGTCCGGGCTGACCACCCTGCCCGACGGCCGGGCCCGCGTGCGGCTGGAGCACCGGGGCGGCGGGGCCCACGGGCGCACCACCCTGGAGCCCGACGTGCTGATCGGCGCCGACGGCATCCGCTCCGCCGTCCGCGCCGCGCTCCGTCCGGACGGGGGCGCGCCGGAGTGGAACGGTCTGCTCGTGTGGCGCGGCGTCTCGCGGATGCCCGCCGAGCGGGTGCGGCCCTTCATGTTCGTCGCGGGCTCCGACCGGCAGAAGGCCGTGGTCTACCCGCTGTCCGGGCCGGCCGCCGGCACCGGTGAAGTGCTGGTCAACTGGGCCCTGGTGAGACCCGCGGACTCCATCGGCGACGCCGTGCGCGGTGACTGGAACAGACCGGTCCCGCTGACCAGGTTCCTCCACCACTACGAAGGCTGGGAGTTCGACGGCGTCAGCGTCCCCGAGGTGCTGCGGGCCTCCGACAACGCGTTCGAATATCCCATGGTGGACATCGAACCCCTGGAACGCTGGAGCCACGGCCGTACGACGCTGATCGGCGACGCTGCCCACGCCATGTACCCGGTCGGGTCGAACGGCGCGACCCAGTCCGTCGTCGACGCCCGCGCCCTCGCCCACGCCCTGGCCCTGCACGCCGATCCGGCCGAGGCGCTGGTGGCGTACGAGGCGGAGCGCAGGCCCGCGATGACCGAACTCCAGCGGGCCAACCGGCAGCTCGGCCCCGAGGCCGTCATCAGCCTGGCGCACGAACGGGCGCCCGGTGGTTTCACGGACATCGACGAGGTGATCCCGGCGCACGAGCTGGCGGCCGTCTCCGCCAAGTACGCGGCCACCGGGGCGTTCGACCCGGCCACGGTCAACCTCGGCTCGCCGTACGACGTGCCGGTGCACGCCCTGCACTGATCCTCCACGCCCGCCGTGCGCCGTGGCTGAGGAGGGTGGAGTGGCACTACCTTCTGGAGGGAAAGGCCGGACACACACCGCCGTGCGTCCGACCCGGTTCGTACGTCCCCTGCGAAGGTGGAACACGTGAAGGCCATTCGTCGATTCACCGTGCGCCCCGTTCTTCCCGAACCCCTCCGACCCCTGAGCGACCTGGCCCGCAATCTGCGGTGGTCGTGGCACACCGAGACCCGCGAGCTGTTCCAGGCCGTGGACCCCGAAGGCTGGGCGGCCGCTGGGGGTGATCCCGTACGGCTGCTCGGGGCCGTGCCTGCCGGGCGGCTGGCCGAGCTGGCCGAGGACCGGCATTTCCTGACCAGACTGACCGCCGCCGCCGACGACCTGGACGAGTACCTGCGCGGACCGCGCTGGTACCAGTCGCAGTCACCCACTCCCCAGCTACCGGCCGCCGTCGCCTACTTCTCACCCGAGTTCGGGGTCACGGCGGCCCTTCCGCAGTACTCGGGCGGCCTCGGCATCCTCGCCGGTGACCACCTGAAGGCAGCCAGCGACCTGGGCGTACCGCTCATCGGGGTCGGGCTGCTCTACCGGCACGGATACTTCAGGCAGAGCCTGTCCCGGGACGGCTGGCAGCAGGAGCAGTACCCGCTGCTCGACCCGAACGAGCTGCCCGTGTCCCTGCTCCGGGAGGCCGACGGCACCCCCAGCCAGGTCGCGCTCACCCTGCCCGGCGGGCGGGCCCTGCGCGCCCACATCTGGCAGGCCCAGGTCGGGCGCGTACCGCTGCTGATGCTCGACTCGGACGTCGAGGAGAACGCGGCGGGGGAGCGCGACGTCACCGACCGGCTGTACGGCGGCGGCAGCGAGCACCGGCTGCTCCAGGAGATGCTGCTCGGCATCGGCGGGGTGCGGGCGGTCCGCTCGTACTGCCGCCTGACCGGCCATCCCACCCCCGAGGTGTTCCACACCAACGAAGGGCACGCGGGCTTCCTCGGCCTGGAGCGGATCCGGGAGCTGGCGGACGAAGGGGTGGAGTTCGACGCCGCCCTGGAGGCGGTACGGGCCGGGACCGTCTTCACGACGCACACGCCCGTGCCGGCCGGCATCGACCGCTTCGACCGCGAGCTCGTCGCGCACCACTTCGGGGACTCGGGCGAACTGCCGGGCGTCGACGTCGGGCGCGTTCTCCAGCTCGGCATGGAGACCTACCCCGGCGGCGAGCCGAACCTCTTCAACATGGCCGTGATGGGCCTGCGGCTCGCCCAGCGCGCCAACGGCGTCTCCACCCTCCACGGCGCGGTCAGCCGCCGGATGTTCTCCGGTCTGTGGCCGGGATTCGACCCCCAGGAGGTGCCGATCACCTCGGTCACCAACGGGGTGCACGCGCCCACCTGGGTCGCCCCGGAAGTCATGCGCCTGGGAGCGCGGCAGATCGGCGGGGGCCGTATCGAGGACGCCCTGTCGGTCGGCGGGTCCCAGCGGTGGGACGCCGTCGGCGACATCGCGGACGCCGAGATCTGGGACCTGCGGCGCACCCTGCGCCAGCAACTGGTCCAGGAGGTGCGGGAGCGGCTGCGCGCCTCGTGGCGCCAGCGCGGCGCCGTGGACGCGGAGCTCGGGTGGACCGACGCCGCGCTGGACCCGGACGTCCTGACCATCGGCTTCGCGCGGCGCGTTCCCTCGTACAAACGGCTCACCCTGATGCTGCGCGACCGCGACCGGCTGATGGACATGCTGCTGCACCCCCAGCGGCCGGTGCAGATCGTGGTGGCGGGCAAGGCGCACCCGGCGGACGACGGCGGGAAGCGGCTGGTGCAGGAGCTGGTGAGGTTCGCGGACGACCCGCGCGTGCGCCACCGGATCGTCTTCCTGCCCGACTACGGCATGGGCATGGCGAAGAAGCTCTACCCGGGCTGCGACGTCTGGCTGAACAACCCGCTGCGCCCGCTGGAGGCGTGCGGCACGAGCGGGATGAAGGCCGCGCTCAACGGCTGCCTCAACCTGTCGGTGCTCGACGGCTGGTGGGACGAGTGGTTCGAGCCGGACTTCGGCTGGGCCATCCCGACCGCCGACGGCGTGGTCACCGACGTGGACCGGCGCGACGACCTGGAGGCCAACGCGCTGTACGAGCTGATCGAGCAGCGCGTCGCGCCGCGCTTCTACGACCGGGGCCCGGACGGGCTGCCCGGCCGCTGGATCGAAATGGTCCGTCAGACCCTGGCCACACTCGGCCCGAAGGTGCTGGCGGGGCGCATGGTGCGGGAGTACGTCGAGCGGTTGTACGCCCCGGCCGCCGAGGCGCACCGGGCGCTGGCCCCGGACGCGGCCCGCGAACTGGCGGCGTGGAAGGCGCGGGTGCGCGCCGCGTGGCCGCAGGTCGCGGTCGACCACGTCGAAGCCGTGGCGGCCACCGCCGTCAACGGCACGGCGGAGCTCGGCTCGACGCTCGGCCTGCGCGTACGCGTGGCCCTGGGCCGGCTCGGTCCGGACGACGTGGAGGTGCAGGCGGTCGCGGGCCGGGTCGACCCGGACGACGCGATCGGCGACGCCCAGACCTTCCCGCTGAAGCCGGCGGGCGGTCCGGACCTGGAGGGCCGCTGGATGTACGAGGGCCCCCTGACCCTCGACCGCACGGGCCCCTTCGGTTACACGGTCCGGATACTGCCGTCCCACCGCCTGCTGCCGCACAGCGCGGACCTGGGCCTGGTGGCGCTGCCGACCGGGGCGACGGGGGAGGGCGCGGGCGTACTGATGCGCTGACGCACTGATGCGCCGACGCACCCGGCAGGCCCGCCAGGCCCGCCAGGCACAGGGAAGAGCCCTGCGGGAACGGACATCCGTTCCCGCAGGGCTCTTCCGCGGTGTTCTACGGGCCTTTGCGGGGTGTTACGGGAACGTCAGCTTGAAGCCGCTGATGTAGCCGGTGTCCTGCCTGGCCACGTCCTGGACCCTGAGCTTCCAGACCCCGTTCGCCGTCTCGGAGGACGCGTTGACCGTGTACGTCTCCTTGACGTTGTCCGCGGAGTCCGACGAGCTGGAGCCCTTCAGGCGGTACGCCGTGCCGTCCGGGGCGAGCAGGTCGACGACCAGGTCACCGCGCCAGGTGTGGACGATGTCCACGCCGACCTGGAGGTTGCTGGGCGCCGCGCCCGTCTTGGTGGAGGTGACCGACGAGGTGACCGCCGCGCCGTTGTCCGGGATGGCGACATCGGCGGTGTTCTCGAAGGACGTGCCGGTCCCCGGGTCGCCGCCGCCGGGACGGGCCCCGACGTTGACGCCCGCCCAGGCGTCGGCGACGGCCTTGTACTCGGCGCTGGTGGTGCCGTACAGCTCACCGGCGACCGCGAGGGTGCCGGTGCGGGCCCCCGCGTAGTTGGTCGACGAGCCGAACTTGGTGGTGAGCGCCTTGAACCAGATCTGCGCGGCCTTCTCCCGGCCGATGCCGGTCACCGGCAGGCCGTCGGAGGTCGGCGAGTCGTAACTGACGCCGTTGACGGTCTTGGCGCCGCTGCCCTCGGAGAGCAGGTAGAACCAGTGGTTCGCCGGGCCCGAGGAGTAGTGGACGTCGATGGAGCCGATGCCCGAGTACCAGGCGTCCTTGGACGAGCCGTCCCTGCTCGGCTTGTCCATGTAGCGCAGCGGCGTGCCGTTGCCCCGGATGTCGATCTTCTCGCCGACCAGGTAGTCGCCGACGTCCTTGGTGTTGTTGGCGTTGAACTCGACGGCGGCGGCGAAGATGTCGGAGGTCGCCTCGTTGAGGCCGCCCGACTCGCCGCTGTAGACGAGGCCGGCGGTGTTGGAGGTGATGCCGTGCGTCATCTCGTGCGCGGCGACGTCGATCGAGGTGAGCGGCTTGGTGTTGTTCGCGCCGTCGCCGTACGTCATGCAGAAGCACGCGTCCGACCAGAAGGCGTTGACGTACGCGTTGCCGTAGTGGACCCGGGAGTACGCGCCGACACCGTCACCGCGGATACCGCTGCGGCCGTGCACGTTCTTGAAGTAGTCCCACGTCAGGCCCGCTCCGTACGCCGCGTCCGCGCCCGCGGTCTCGGCGTTCTGCGGAGTGCCGTCGCCCCAGACGTCGTCCGGCCCCGAGAAGAGGGTGCCGGTGCCCGACGTACCCCGGTTGAGGTTGTACGTCTTGTGGCTGCCGCGCCCGGTGTCGGTCAGGGTGTACGACGGGGCGGAGCCCACCGTCACCTGGCCGCTGTACTGGGTGTTGCCGGTGCCGTTGTGGATGGCCTGCCACTCGAAGATCTTCTTGCCGGTGGAGGCGTCGGTGACGACGTGCAGCTCGTTCGGGGTGCCGTCGTGCTGCAGGCCGCCGACGACCGTCTCGTACGCCAGCGTGGGCTCGCCCTGCCCCATCCACACCACCTTGCGCGGGGCGCGGTCGGCCTCGGTCTTCTTCGAGCCCTCGGCCTTCGCGGCGCCCAGCGCCTGCTTCTCGGCGGCGGCCGGCGTGACCTCGGCGCTGGTGTCGACCGACGTGAGCCGGGCCTTGGACGCCTTGGTCACGCCCTCGGTCTTCCCCGCCCTCGTCTCGGCGACGATCAGGTCGCCGCCCAGGACCGGGAGTCCGTCGTAGGTGCGCTCGTACCGCGTGTGGGTGGTCCCGTCGCGGTCCTGGACGACGTCGCGTACGGCGAGCTTCTCCTTGGCGCCGAGGCCGAGGTCCTTGGCGGTGGCCGCCTTGGTGGCGTTGGCCTCGCGTATCAGCTCCGCGCGCTGGGCGGGGGAGAGCTTCGCGGGCAGGGCGCCGGGGTCGGCCTTCCCGGCCGCGGCGGTCTTCGGGGCGGTGGTCCAAGGATCGTCGGCCGATGCGGTGCCGGCCTGTACGCCGACGGTGAGCAGTGCCGCCGCGGTCAGCAGCGCGCCGGTCGCGGTGGCACGTCGTCCAGTCGTGGATCTCACGCGAACTCCTTCTGCAAGGGGGGTGTCGGGCGGCTTGGGGTGGGCTGCCCGGGCGGAGCCGTGCGGAGCAAGGTGGAGCGCGGAACGGGGGAAGAGTGGCAGGAACGGGGGTTGTCTGTCAGGAGCGCGTCAACAAGTTGGCCGGAAATCGTCCGCTGCCCGAAGAGCCGTGTCCGTTCAGCGGACGTTTCACGGGGTGTTGCCGCAACGCCGCCGGGGTCCGGTGCCGGGCCGGGGCCGGTCGCGCGATGATGTTGCGGACTGACCGGTTTCAGTGCACTCCGGAGGGACGGGAACGTGGCGATGGACGGACCGATCTTGGTGACGGGCGCCACCGGAACGCTGGGGCGCCCCCTGGTGGACCGGCTGCTGGCGGAGGGCGCGGCCGTACAGGTGATGAGCCGTCGCCCGCGCCGGGCGGACGACGACAGGCCGTACACGTGGGCGGTCTGCGACCTCGCCTCGGGCAAGGGGCTCGGGGCCGCGGTGGAGGGCGCGGCGACGATCGTGCACTGCGCCACGAACGCCCGCAACGACGTGGCGACGACCCGGCGGCTGATCGACGCCGCCCGGCGGGCCGGCGGCCCGCACCTGGTCTACATCTCGATCGTGGGCGTGGACCGGGTGCCGTTCTTCTACTACGACGCGAAGCTCGCCGCGGAGCGGCTCGTCGAGGGGTCCGGGCTGCCCTGGACGATCCTGCGCGCCACGCAGTTCCACGACCTGGTGGCCACCATGACGCTCGCCCAGCGGCGCCTGCCGGTGACACTGGTGCCGGCCGGCCTGCGCTTCCAGCCCGTCGAGGTCGCGGAGGTCGCCGGGCGGCTCGCGGAGCTCGCCCGGAGCGCGCCGGCCGGGCGGGTGCCGGACATGGGCGGCCCCGAGGTGCGCGACGCCCGCGACCTGGCCGCCTCGGCGCTGCGCGCGGCGGGGCGGCGCCGGCGGCTCGTGCCGGTGCGGTTGCCGGGCAAGGCGTTCCGGGCGTACCGCGCGGGCGGCCACCTGGCCCCCGACCGGGCCGTCGGGACGGTGACGTTCGAGGAGTACCTGGAGAGGAGGGCGAAGGCGGGCCGGCTGTGAACGGCCGCCGCGACCGGTGCCGGCGGCCGTGCCACGCGTGCCGGAGCGCGGCGTACGCGCCGCCCCCGGTCATCGTCAGGCCAGGCTGTCGCGCCAGGCCCGGTGCAGGTCCGCGAAGCGTCCCGTGCCGCCGACGAGTCCGGCGGGGGAGCCGTCCTCGACGATGCGGCCGTGCTCCATGACCAGCACCCGGTCGGCGACCTCCACCGTCGACAGCCGGTGCGCGATCACCACGGCCGTACGCCCGCGCAGCACCGTGTTCATCGCGCGCTGCACCGCCCGCTCGCCCGGGATGTCCAGGGACGACGTCGCCTCGTCGAGGATCAGCACCGCGGGGTCGGCGAGCAGCGCGCGGGCGAAGGCCACCAGCTGCCGCTGCCCCGCCGAGATCCGGCCGCCCCGCTTGCGTACGTCGGTGTCGTACCCCTCCGGCAGAGCGCTGATGAAGTCGTGCGCACCGATCGCCTCCGCGGCCCGCTCGATGTCCTCGCGGGTGGCGTCGGGGCGGCCGACGGCGATGTTCTCGGCGACCGTGCCGGAGAACAGGAACGCCTCCTGGGTCACCATCACCACCCCGCGCCGCAGCTCCGGCAGGGCGAGGTCGCGCAGGTCGGTGCCGTCGAGCAGGATGCGGCCCTCGGTCGGGTCGTAGAAGCGCGCCAGCAGCTTGGCGAGCGTCGACTTGCCCGCGCCCGTCGAGCCGACGACGGCGACCGTCCGGCCGGCCGCCAGGGTCAGGCTGAAGCGCGGAAGGACCTCGCCGCCGGTGCGGTAGGCGAAGCCGACGCCGTCGAAGACGACCTCGCGGCCCGGTCCGCCACCGGCGGGCGCGGGCAGCTTCCGCGGCTCGGCGGGCTCGGGGACGGCCGGGACCTGGGCGAGCAGGCCCGCGATCTTCTCCAGGGAGGCGGCCGCGGACTGGTAGGAGTTCAGGAACATCCCGAGCCGGTCGATCGGGTCGTACAGCCGCCGCAGGTAGAGCACGGAGGCGGCGAGGACGCCGAGCTCCAGGCCGCCGCCGGCGACCTGGTAGGCGCCCCACAGCACCATCGAGGCGACCGCCGTGTTGGCGACCAGCCGCGAACCGACGACGTACTGGGCCATCTCCAGCAGGCCGTCGCCGTTCGTCCGCTCGTGACGGTGGTTGAGCACGCGGAACTGCGCGTCGTTCGTCCGCTCGCGCCGGAACGCCCGCACCGGCCGGATCCCGTTCATCGTCTCCGCGAACTTCACGATGACGGCGGCGATCGCCGTCGACCGCTTGCCGAAGACGACGGCGACACGCCTGCGGTAGCGCCGGACGAGCAGGTACAGCGGTACGAACGACCCCACCGCGAGCCCGCCGATCCCCACGTCGAGGTAGAGCAGCAGCGCGCAGATGAAGACCGAGGAGAGGACGACGCCGATCAGCTCCTGGAGGCCTTCGCCGAGCAGCTGCCGCAGCGACTCCACGTCGGTCGTCGACCGGGAGATCAGCCGCCCCGACGTGTACCGCTCGTGGAAGTCGACGCTCAGTGCCTGCGCGTGCCGGAAGATCCTGCCGCGCAGGTCGAGGAGTACGTCCTGGTTGACACGGGCGGAGACCCGGACGAAGGCGTACTGCAGGGCGCCCGCGCCCACCGAGCACAGCAGGTAGCCGGCCGCGACGGCGGCCAGGGGCCCGAAGTCGTCGCGCCGCAGGGCCGGTACGCCGCGGTCGATGGCGTACGCGACGAGCAGCGGGCCCGCCTGCACCGCCGCCAGCTGGAACAGCAGGATCAGCGCGGCGGCGGCGACCCTGGCGCGCCGGGGCCGCAGCAGCGAGCGCAGCAGCGCGAGCGTCGCGCCCTCGGGCGCGGGCAGCGCGTCGCGGTCGAAGAGGTCGCCGCCCTGCGCGCTGCCGCCCTGCGCGCCGGCGCCGGGGCCGGCGCCGGGGTCCGGCTCGGGCTCCGGCCCGGTGCCGGCGGCGGAGCGGTTGTCCGCGGTGGTCGTCATGCGCCCTCCCCGTCGTCCTTCTTCCCGCCGGCTTCGGCTCCCGACATCAGCCAGGCGTACTCGTCGCTGGTGCGCAGCAGTTCGTGGTGGGTGCCCACGGCCGTGATGCGGCCGCCGGACAGCAGCGCCACCCGGTCGGCGAGCAGCACGGTCGACGGCCGGTGCGCGACGACGAGCGCGGTGGTGTCCTCCAGTACGCGCCGCAGCGCCGCCTCCACCAGGGCTTCCGTGTGCACGTCGAGCGCCGACAGCGGATCGTCGAGCACGAGGAAGCGCGGCCTGCCCACCACCGCCCTGGCCAGCGCGAGCCGCTGCCGCTGCCCGCCGGACAGGCTCAGGCCCTGCTCGCCGACCTGCGTGGCCGTGCCCTGGGGCAGCCGGTGCACGAAACCGGCCTGGGCGGTGTCCAGCGCGCGCGCCAGATCGGCCTCGTCCGCGCCCCGCCCCGCCCCCATCAGTACGTTCTCCCCTACGCTCGCCGAGAACAGCGTGGGCTCCTCGAAGGCGACGGACACCAGCTCCCGCAGCCGCTCGCGCGGCATGGCCGTGATGTCCGTCCCGTCGAGCGCGATCCGCCCGCCCGTCACCTCGTGCAGCCGTGGTACGAGCGTGGTGAGCGTGGTCTTGCCGCTGCCGGTGGCTCCGACGAGGGCCATGGTCTCGCCCGGCCGTACGTGCAGATCGATGCGCGCGAGGACGGGCGGAGCCCCTTCGGGCGCGTCGGGGTACCGGAACTCGACCCCGTCGAAGACGATCCCGCGCCCGGGAGCCATCGGGCCCGCAGCCGGGGCCGCAGCCGGGCCCGCGCCGGAGGAGGGCCCGCCCTCCTCCGTCCCTTCCGGCCCTTCCGTCTCCTCCCGCGCGTCCATCACCTCGAAGTACCGTTCGGTCGCCGTCGCCGCGTCCTGGCTGATCGCGAGCAGGAAGCCGATCGACTCCACCGGCCAGCGCAGCGCCAGCGCCGTGGAGAGGAACGCCACCAGCGTGCCCGCCGACAGCACGCCGTCGGCGACCTGCACCGTCCCGAGCACCAGCGCGGCCCCGACGGCCAGTTCCGGCAGGGCGGTGATCGTCGCCCAGATCCCCGCGAGCAGCCGGGCCTTGGCCAGCTCGGTGCCCCGGAGCGTCAGCGACAGCTCCCGGAAGGCGTGGGCCTGGCTGCGGTTGTGTCCGAACCCCTTGATGACGCGGATGCCGAGCACGCTCTCCTCGACGACGGTCGTCAGGTCGCCGACCTGGTCCTGCGAGCGCCGCGCGACCAGCGAGTACTTCGCCTCGAAGACCGAGCACAGGACCACCAGCGGGATCACGGGCGCCAGCAGCACCAGCCCCAGCGACCACTGCTGGAGCAGCAGAATGACGACCCCCACCAGGATCGTCACCCCGTTGACCAGCAGGAACGTCAGCGGGAACGCCAGGAACATCCGCAGCAGCATCAGGTCCGTGGTCCCGCGCGACAGCAACTGCCCCGACGGCCACCGGTCGTGGAAGGCCACCGGAAGCCGTTGCAGATGCCGGTACAGATCGCCCCGCATCGCCGCCTCCACCCCCGCCAGCGGCCGTGCCACCAGCCACCGCCTCAGCCCGAAGAGCGCCGCCTCCGTGAGCCCGAGCAGCAGCAGGTACAGCGCTCCGAGCCACACCCCGCCCGGGTCCCGGTCCGCGACCGGGCCGTCCACGATCCACTTCAGGACGAGCGGGATGACCAGCCCGAGGCAGGAGGCCAGCACCGCGACGAGGGCCGCGCAGGCCAGACGCGCTCGCACCGGCCGTACGTAGGGCCACAGGCGCAGCAGCGAACGTACGGCCGATCGTTCCGTGGAGGGTGCGTCCGTTCCGGTCATCAGGATCGAGCGTACGGTTCACCACTGACACCGCTCAGTGGTTTTACGCCGTACGCGCCTTCAGCAAGAGCACCGATCTGGCCGCCGCGGTGATCACCTCGCCGCCCGCGTGGACCGTCCCCGGAGGGCTCTCCTGGCTCTCCCGTGACGTGTCGACGACCAGTTCGTACGTACGTGCCCACGGCGGGCCGGGCAGCAGGAAGTCCGCCGGGCGGTGCCCCGCGTGCAGAATGGCGAGAAAGCTGTCGTCCGTGATTTTCGCGCCGCGCGCGTCACGGCCCGGGATGTCGCGGCCCGACAGGTACATCCCCAGGGTCGACGCCGGGGCGTACCAGTCCTGCTCCGTCATCTCCTCGCCGCGCGGGGTGAACCACGCCAGGTCGCGCAGCCCGTCCGCCGCCTGGGCCCGGCCCGAGAAGAAGGCGCGGCGGCGCAGCACCGGATGCGCGTGGCGCAGCCTCAGCAGGCGGGACGTCAGCTCGAAGAGCTCCCGCCAGCCGGGTTCCTCCAGGAGCGACCAGTCGATCCAGCTGACCTCGTTGTCCTGGCAGTACGCGTTGTTGTTGCCGCCCTGGGTGCGCCCCATCTCGTCGCCCGCGACGAGCATCGGCACCCCCGTCGACAGCAGCAGCGTCGTCACCAGGTTGCGCAGCTGCCGCCTGCGCAGCTCGTTCACCCCGGCGTCGTCCGTCTCGCCCTCGGCGCCGCAGTTCCACGAACGGTTGTCGTTCGTCCCGTCCCGGTTGCCCTCGCCGTTCGCCGCGTTGTGCTTGTGGTGGTACGACACGAGGTCCCGCAGCGTGAAACCGTCGTGCGCGGTGATGAAGTTGACCGAGGCGTACGGGCGCCGGCCGCCCCACGCGTACAGATCGCTCGACCCCGACAGCCGGTACCCCAAATCCCGCACATCCGGCAGCGCGCCCCGCCAGAAGTCCCGCACGGCGTCCCGGTAGCGGTCGTTCCACTCCGTCCAGAGAGGGGGGAAGGCGCCCACCTGGTAGCCGCCGCTGCCCACGTCCCACGGCTCGGCGATCAGCTTCACGCGCCGCAGCACCGGGTCCTGCGCGATCACCGCGAGGAACGGCGACAGCATGTCGACGTCGTGCATCGAGCGCGCGAGCGCCGCCGCGAGGTCGAAGCGGAAGCCGTCCACGCCCATCTCGGTGACCCAGTACCTGAGCGAGTCCGTGATCAGCCGCAGGACGTTCGGCTGCACGACGTGCAGGGTGTTCCCGCAGCCCGTGTAGTCGGCGTAGCGCCTGGGATCGTTCTGGAGGCGGTAGTAGCCGCGGTTGTCGATGCCGCGCAGCGACAGCGTCGGCCCCAGCTCGCCCGCCTCCGCCGTGTGGTTGTAGACCACGTCGAGGATCACCTCGATGCCGGCGGCGTGCAGCGCCCGCACCATCGCCTTGAACTCGCCGACCTGCTGCCCGGCCGTCCCCGTCGCCGCGTAGGCGGCGTGCGGCGCGAAGTACCCGATGGAGTTGTAGCCCCAGTAGTTGTGCAGGCCCCGCCGCAACAGGTGGTCCTCGTGGGCGAACTGGTGCACCGGCAGCAGCTCCACCGCCGTCACGCCCAGCCGCTGGAGGTGCTCCACCGCCGCCGGGTGCGCGAGTCCGGCGTACGTACCGCGCAGTTCCTCGGGAATGCCGGGGTGCAGCTTGGTGAAGCCGCGCACGTGCAGCTCGTAGATGACCGAGTCCGCCCACGGCGTCTTGGGCCGCCGGTCGTCCGTCCAGTCGTCGTCGGGCGCGTCGTCGTGGACGACCACGCCCTTGGGGACGTACGGCGCCGAGTCCCGGCCGTCGCGCACGGTGTCCGCGACGTGCTGCTGCGGCCAGTCCCTGACGTGCCCGTACACCTCACCGGGCAGCGTGCTGTACTCCTTTCCCGGCGGCGCGTCGACGGCCCGCGCGTACGGGTCGAGGAGCAGCTTCGCGTGGTTCCAGCGGGCGCCGGTCCACGGGTCCCAGCGGCCGTGCACGCGGAAGCCGTAGCGCTGCCCCGCGCGGACGCCCGGCAGGAAACCGTGCCAGATCTCGTGCGTCAGCTCGGTCAGCCGGCACCGCGTCTCGGTCCCGTCCTCGTCGAAGAGGCACACCTCGACGGCTTCGGCCCCGCCCGCCCACAGCGCGAAGTTGGTGCCGGCGACCCCGTCGGGGCCGACGCGGAAACGCGCCCCCAGGGGGGTCGGTGCGCCCGGCCACACGGGTGGCCCGCCCGCGCCGTGGCCGGGGCGCCGCCCGTTGACCGCGACCGGGGCGGGGGCGGGCCGACTGTCGTCCCCCGGCTCCCGCACCGCCTCCTGAACTGCCTCCTGCTCGGGTGCGCTGGACACCTGTAAGCCTCCCGCGGCTCGTTGGGACCGACGGATCGATGAGGCCCCGCGGCGTCCCGGCCGCGGCTGCCTCGCGTGGTCCTCCCACCTGTTCTGCCCGCAACAGAGGTCGTACTCACGTTTCCACCGCAGGGGGGAGATCGTTGGGTCGGACGTGAGAGACGCAGTGAGACGCGCACGGGCGGCCCTGGCCGCCGTACTGGCAGGGGCAGGGCTGATCGCCGGACTCGCGGGCTGCACGGCCGGCGGCGAACCGGTGTTCGGCGGAAAGCCGCGTTCGCCCCAGGACGCCATCCGGATCGTTCCCGAGAACGGGGCGAAGGACATCAGGGCCGACGGCCGCATCGAAGTGAGCGTCGCCGACGGGCGGCTGGAGCGGGTCGAGGTCGTACGGGTCGAGGACGCCGACCAGCAGGAGGTCACGGGCCGGATCTCGGCCGACGGACGGAACTGGCGGCCGGACGGCGGACCGCTGCGGCTGGCCGCCAAGTACACGGTCGACGCGGTCGCCGTCGACGGCCGCGGCCGGCGCTCCGCCCGGCACACCTCGTTCACGACGGTCGTCCCCGAACACCGCTTCATCGGCTACTTCAAACCGGAGAACCGGTCCACCGTCGGCACCGGCATGATCGTTTCGTTCTCCTTCAACCGGCCCGTCGCCGACCGGGCCGCCGTCGAGCGCGCGATCAAGGTGACCGCGCAGCCTCCGGTGGAGGTGGCCGGCCACTGGTTCGGAGCCCAGCGCCTCGATTTCAGGCCGCGCGACTACTGGAAGCCCGGCACCCGCGTCGGCGTGGACCTGCGGCTGCGCGACGTCGAGGCGGCGCCCGGCGTGTTCGGCATCCAGCACAAGGCCGTCGGTTTCACGGTCGGCCGCTCCCAGGTGTCGACGGTGGACGCGGAGGAGCACACCATGGTGGTACGGCGCGGCGGCAGGGTGCTGGCGAAGGTGCCGGTCAGCGCCGGGGCGCCCAAGAGCACGACGTACAACGGGAGGATGGTCGTCACGGAGCTGTACGACGTGACGCGGATGGACGGCAGGACCGTCGGTTTCGGCGGCGAGTACGACATCCCGGACGTTCCGCACGCGATGCGGCTGACGGATTCGGGGACCTTCCTGCACGGGAACTACTGGGCTCCGCCAAAGACGTTCGGATCGGTCAACACGAGCCACGGATGCATCGGGCTGCGCGATGTGAAGGGCGGCAGTCCGGACACCCCGGGCGGCTGGTTCTTCGACCGCACGCTCGTCGGGGACGTGGTGGAGGTGGTGAACTCCCGCGACCGCAAGGTCGCCCCCGACAACGGCCTCGGCGGCTGGAACATGGACTGGGCCCGCTGGAAGGCCGGGTCCGCTCTCCGGTGACCCTCGCTGACCTGCGCGGGCTCGTACCGGCCCCCGGCCACTTGGAACTGAACGGTGACATACAGGGGGAGTCCGTGACACGCCCGGTGTGATTACCTTTTCTCGTGCGCGCTGTTGCTGCGCGTGGGGGTGCGGGCCGTGGCTGGGGCCAGGCCGTGCGAGGGGAGAACACCGAATTGAACAGGCAGCAGATATCGGGGATATCGACCGGAGCGCTGCGGGGGCGCGCGTCCCGGCACGGGGGCCGGGGGCTGCTGGCTCTGCTGCTGGGCGCCGTGCTGCTGCTGGTGACGGCGTGCGGCGGAAGCAGTGACTCCGGTGGCAAGGACGGTGGCAGGGGCGGATCGGCGAAGGCCGGGGACACCAGCGCGTCGCAGGCGGTGGTGACGGTCACGCCCAAGGACGGGGCGGAGAACGTCGCCACCAGCGGGGCCCTGAAGATCGGCGCGGACAAGGGCAGGCTGACGTCCGTCAGGGTCGAGGACACCAAGGGCAACGAGGTCGAGGGGAAGATCGGCAAGGACGGCACCGGCTGGGAGCCGGCACACCACCTCGCCGCCGCGACCAAGTACAAGGTCCACGCGATCGCGAAGGACTCCGAGGGCCGCGAGTCCGCGAAGGACACCACCTTCACCACGCTCGTGCCGAAGAACACCTTCGTCGCCCACTTCACGCCCGAGGACGGCTCGACGGTCGGCGTCGGGATGCCGGTCTCGCTGCACTTCAGCCGCGGCATCACCGCGCCCGAGGACGTCGAGAAGGCCGTGAAGGTGACGGCGGAGCCCTCGGTGCCGGTCGAGGGCCACTGGTTCGGCAACGACCGCCTCGACTTCCGCCCCGAGAAGTACTGGGCCGCGGGCACCAAGGTCACGCTGAAGCTGAACCTCGACGGCGTCGAGGGCCGGCCCGGGGTGTACGGCAAGCAGACCAAGACCGTGAAGTTCACGGTCGGCCGCAGCCAGGTCAGCGTCGTGGACGCGGCGGCGCACACGATGACGGTCAAGCGCGACGGCAAGGTCCTCAAGACCATCCCGATCACCGCGGGCGCCCCGTCGTCGACGACGTACAACGGCCAGATGGTGATCAGCGAGAAGTACGAGGTGACGCGCATGAACGGCGCCACCGTCGGCTTCGGCGGCGAGTACGACATCAAGGACGTGCCGCACGCGATGCGCCTGTCGACCTCCGGCACCTTCATCCACGGCAACTACTGGGCGGGCGCGGGCACCTTCGGGTCGGCCAACGTCAGCCACGGGTGCGTGGGTCTGCGGGACGTGCGGGGCGGGTGGGACAAGCAGGCCCCGGCGGCCTGGTTCTTCGACAACTCGATCCTCGGTGACGTGGTCGTCGTGAAGAACTCCCACGACAAGCAGATCCAGCCGGACAACGGCCTCAACGGCTGGAACATGTCCTGGGCGGAGTGGAAGAAGTAACACACACCGTACGTACGGGCCCTGTGCTGTTGTCCACAGCACGGGGCCCGTTGTCGTTAACGGAGGCTAACCTCGCTCGTATGACTGTGAATCTCGAAGTCTCCGAGGGTGTCGGCACCATCCGCCTGGCACGCCCCCCGATGAACGCGCTGGACATCGCCACCCAGGACCGGCTGCGCGAGCTCGCCGAGGAGGCGGCCCGGCGCGAGGACGTGCGCGCCGTGGTCCTCTACGGCGGCGAGAAGGTGTTCGCGGCCGGCGCGGACATCAAGGAGATGCAGGCGATGGACCACGCGGCGATGGTCGTACGGTCCAAGGGCCTCCAGGACGCCTTCACCGCCGTCGCCCGCATCCCCAAGCCCGTGGTCGCCGCGGTCACCGGCTACGCGCTGGGCGGCGGCTGCGAGCTCGCCCTGTGCGCCGACTTCCGTGTCGCCGGGGACAACGCCAAGCTGGGCCAGCCCGAGATCCTCCTCGGCCTGATCCCGGGCGCGGGCGGCACGCAGCGGCTCGCTCGGCTGGTCGGCCCGTCCAGGGCCAAGGACCTGATCTTCACCGGGCGCCAGGTGCGGGCGGACGAGGCGCTGGCGATCGGCCTGGTCGACCGGGTGGTGCCGGCGGCCGAGGTGTACGAGCAGGCGCACGCGTGGGCGGCGAAGCTCGCGCAGGGGCCCGCGCTGGCGCTGCGCGCGGCGAAGGAGTGCGTCGACGCGGGGCTGGAGACGGACCTGGAGACCGGGCTGACCGTCGAACGGAACTGGTTCGCCGGGCTGTTCGCGACCGAGGACCGCGAGCGCGGTATGCGCAGTTTCGTCGAGGAGGGGCCCGGAAAGGCCAAGTTCCTCTGACGGTTGTCCAGTTGACGCGTAACCCTCCCGGGCGGATCGGTCCGGCCCTGACGGGGCCCGGGGGCGGCGCTGCTCCGATTGCCCGGTGATCAGACATAAGCATCACGTCACCGCAGGTAGGAGGGGGTGCGGCGAGGTATTTGCTGCCAAGGGCATATGCCAAACCGCACCCCCGGGCAGGGGGGTGCGGGTGGGTCGAATCCACAGGAACGGCCGCGGGCGGCCTCTCGGGCGGTCATGATGGGGGCATGGCGGGGCTGGAGGATGTGGAGCAACCGCGGTCGCGCACAGGTGCGGCCGCCGCACGGTGGACGTCGGCGGTGGAGGACGGACAGGCGTTCCAGGCCGTGGAGTTGTTCGGGAATCCGACGGAGGGGGAAGTGCGGCTGCCCTCCCGTCCGGAGTCGGCCGCCACGGCCCGGCGGCTCACGCACTGCGTGGTGTTCCGCCAGTGGGGGCTCTCCCCGCAGACCGCGGAGTACGCGGTGCTGCTCGTCTCGGAGCTCGTGGGCAACGCCGTGCGGCACACCGGCGCCCGCACCTTCGGGCTGCGCATGCTGCGCCGCAGGGGCTGGATCAGGATCGAGGTGCGTGATCCGTCGCGGGGCCTGCCCTGCCTGATGCCCGTGCACGAACTCGACACCAGCGGCCGCGGGCTCTTCCTCGTCGACAAGCTCTCCGACCGGTGGGGGGTGGATCTGCTGCCGCGCGGCAAGACCACCTGGTTCGAGATGCGCGTCTGCGACCGCACCGCCGAACAGCGCTGAGGCCCGCCCCCGGATGCACGGAAGCCCCCTGCGGGCCGGGGTACGACGCTTCGGGGGCTTCTGTGGAGCGCCGTGGAACGAGGGGGTGTGATCCGCGGCGGCTTGTGATGACGACCTGGCCCGGGTCAATGGGGGTCGTGGCACCGACTATGGCAGACAGGTGAGCACGGTGCCAAAAGCTCATAATCGGGCAAAGCTATGTAAAGACGGACAGGCGCGGCCTGAATCGTAGGTGAGTTGGGCCACTTACCTGGCAATGGTTGCATAAATATAAGCCAGGGCGAGTGAATCATTGCCCGGCAAGGGTGAAGAGCTTCTCGTGGTTGACGACCCGCTGGGCTCTGAATTGGCTCAATCATTACCTTCTGCTCCCATTACCCCTTAAATGGTGCGCGTGACACTGACATGCCGCAGCGTGCTGTGCACGGTGACCACCACGGAGCTGCTGACCCGATGACGACGATCATTCGACGTACGACCGCGCTGCTCGCCGGCGCCCTCCTGGCCGCCCTCGCGGGCTGCGCCGACTCCGACCCGAAGGACAGGGCCGAAGCACTCGGCACCAAGGGCGCCGCGCCGCCCGTCAAGGCGAAGAAGGCCACGCCCCCCGGACTGCCGGGGATGCCGCCGGTGCTCGACCCGAAGGACGTCTACGCCGCGGACCGGCCGAACCGGCTGTCGCCGGTCGTCAAGGACTTCCCGTCCCGGGTCTACGTCCCCAACACCAACTCCAACACGGTGTCGGTGATCGACCCCAGGACGTACAAGGTCATCAAGACGATCCCGGTCGGCGTCCAGCCGCAGCACGTCGTCCCGTCCTGGGACATGAAGACCCTGTGGGTCAACAACAACCGCGGCCACACCCTCACCCCGATCAACCCGGCGACGGGCGCCGTGGGCAAACCGGTGGAGGTGCACGACCCGTACAACCTCTACTTCACGCCCAACGGCAGGTACGCCGTCGTCATGGCGTCGATGGACCGCGAACTGGTCTTCCGCGACCCGCACACCATGGACCGGGTCAAGACCGTGCCGGTCACCTGCGCGGGCGTCAACCACGCGGACTTCTCCGCCGACGGCCGGTACTTCATCGTCTCCTGCGAGTTCTCCGGCGAACTGCTCAAGGTCGACACCGAGAAGATGAAGGTCGTCGGCCAGCAGAAGCTCCCGTTCGCGGGCGCGATGCCGCAGGACGTGAAGATCTCGCCCGACGGCAAGACGTTCTACATCGCCGACATGATGGCGCACGGCATGTGGGTCCTGGACGGCAAGAAGTTCACCACCCCCAGGCTGCTGCCGACGGGCAAGGGCTGCCACGGTCTCTACGTCTCGCGGGACTCCAAGGAGATGTACGTCTCCAACCGCGGCGAGGGGTCCGTCTCCGTCTTCGACTTCACGAAGGACAGGCTGACCAAGAAGTGGAACCTGCCCGACGGCGGCAGCCCCGACATGGGCGGCGTCTCGGCCGACGGCAAGGTGCTGTGGCTGTCCGGGCGTTACGACTCCGAGGTGTACGCGATCGACACCGTCACCGGCAAGCAGCTCGCCCGCATCCCGGTCGGCGGCGGCCCGCACGGCCTGGCGGTCTACCCGCAGCCGGGCCGCTACTCGCTGGGCCACACCGGCATCTTCCGCTGACGCGGCTGATGTGGCCGGCGTGGCCGGCGCGGAGCGGGGTGTCCGGCCCGGGGGCGCACGCCGCACCGCGCCTACCAGAGCACCGGCAGCCTCTCCGGCAGGCGCCGCATGAACCCCGTACGCCACACCAGCCGCTCCGCCGGAACGGCGAGTCCCAGCCCCGGCATCCGGTCCACGAGCGCGGCGAGCGCGGTCTCGGCGTGGACGCGCCCCAGCGCGGACGCCGGGCACAGGTGCCGGCCCCCGCCGAAGGCGAGGTACGGGTTGCGCCCGCGGCCGGGGTTCAGGCCCCCGGGGGCCTCGAATGCCCCCAGGTCGAAGTCGGCGCCCTCGACGAGGACGACGACCGGCTCGCCCCGGCGGACGAGCACGTCGCCGAGGTGTACGTCGGCGAGGGCGACGCGGCGCACGCCGTCGGCGGCCGACAGGTTCCGGCGCAGCAGTTCGTCGACGGCGCGGTCCGTCCGCTCGGGGCGGCCGCGCAGGCGCCCGATCGGTTCGGGGTGCCGGAGCAACGTGAGTACCGCCATGACCAGGAAGGCGGACGTGGAGACCGCGCCCGCGCCGAACAGGGAGGCGGCGACGGCGGCGAGCGTCCCGTCCGCCGGGCACACCGGCTCCGGGCCCTCGCGCAGCGCCGCCAACTGCCCCAGCAGGCCGGAGCGTTCGGACGCGGGAGCGTTCAGCCGCTCCGCCATGTAACCGGCGTCCCTGTACCAGTCGGGCCGCACGCCCTCGAAGGGGTGCGCGCTGGCCATGAACGCGATGTCCAGGCCCGACGTCAGCCGCGGCCAGTCGCCGGACGGCACCCCGAGCACCTTGCAGTGCAGCGCCGCCGCGAAGGGATCGGCGAACCCCGCCCTGAGATCCACCGGCGGCCCCCAGGCCATCAGGTCGTCGATGAGTCTGTCCGCCGTGCCGCGCAGCCAGCTGTGCAGCCCTTCGTCCGCACGCGGGTTGAGCCCCCTCATCACCGCCCCGCGCAGCCCGGCGCCCCCGTGCGGCACGCGGGAAGCGGCCGCACCGACGGGGCCGAACCGCGCGTCCTCCAGGACCTGTCTGGCCGACGGGTAACTGCTCACCAGCCAGACGCTGTCACCGGTGGGGGTGCGTACCCACGCCACCGGCTCCTGGTCGCGCAGCCAGGAGCGCTCCTCGCACAGTGCGTCGCCCCGCCGGAAGGAAGACCATTCCGTACACGGCACTGCCGGATCGCCATTGCCCGGAGAGTCCCCGGTGAATGCGTCAGCTGTCATGGCCACTGAGGGAAACGCCCTTGGCCGCCGCTAGTCCCGGGGAGCCCTGTGCTCCTGGTGTGGCGACGACGCCATGAAGTTATCCTCCGACGGCGGAGCGTTACGAAAGCGGCCCCGGTATTGGCCGGAACTAGGCACTCCAGGGCGGAAAGTGAACTCTCCACCGGCCGGAATGGTTTTACGTCGAATCATTCAGGGGGCACCAGCGACGCCTCCGACCCCACCGGGCGGTGCCCCGCCCGGTGAGAGGTGCGCACGCTGCGGGCGTGGTCCGGCGGCTGATGCGCCCAGACGACCGGGTCCGGCGTCACATGGCGGGCGGCCAGGACCTGTGCCGGTGCGCTGCCGGTCGTGCCCGGCCGAGTCGGACCTGCGGAGACCCGGGCACCGCCCGCAGACGTTCACGGCAGCGGGAGGCCCGGGCCGGAGCTGGGGCCGGGACCGGGACCGGGCTGGAGACGGGCGCCCGCCGGGGCCGTCCACCGGCCCGATAATCTGTGCGGGTTCTGATCAGCACCAGAAGGGGTGGGTCCAGTGGCGGACATCGAGTCGGCGCGCAAGGCTTTCGAGCGGTACGACATCAACGGGGACGGGACGATCTCGGCGGTCGAGTACAAGAGCGTCATGGCGCAGCTCGGTGACCCCTACGTCACCGAGACGGTGGCCCAGGCCGTGATCAACTCCCACGACTCCGACGGTGACGGCAAGCTCACCTTCGACGAGTTCTGGGCGTCCCAGAACAAGGGCTGACACCGCCGCACCGTACGGGCCCGGAGCCCCGTCCCCGCTCAGGGGGCGGGCTCCGGGCCCGTACGCGTGTCCGCGGCGGCGTCCGCGCCCATGTCCGCGAGTTCGGCCCGCGCCGCTTCGAGCCAGCCGAGCCAGAAGTTCTCCAGGTCGATCCCGGCCCGCAGGACGAGATGCCGCAGCCGGTCGCCCTCGCTGCCCCTGCCGTCGCCGAAGTCGCGCTCCTCGATCGCCCGGTACTCCGCCAGCTGCGCCCGGTGGAGCTCCAGATGGCGCCGCACCTCGGCCTCCAGACCCTGCGTGCCCACCACCCCCGCCGCGCGCAGGCGCAGCAGGAGGGCGTCACGGATCGGCTTGGGGTCCTCGATCCTCCCCACCCACGCGGCCAGTTCGTCGCGCCCGGCCGGCAGGACCTCGTACTCCTTCTTCTGTCCCCGCGTCGGCTGCTCCGGCCGCGGCAGGGCCCGGATCGCGCCGGCCTCCTCCAGTCTGCCCAGCTCGCGGTAGATCTGCTGGTGCGTGGCGGACCAGAAGTAGCCGATGGACTTGTCGAACCTGCGGGTCAGCTCCAGCCCGGACGAAGGCTTTTCGAGCAGGGCGGTGAGGATGGCGTGCGGGAGGGACATGAGCGCATCCTAGGTACGGGCGGGCGGGCGGTCACAGGGTGGCCGCGAGCTCCGTTCCCTGCCGGATCGCACGCTTGGCGTCCAGCTCGGCGGCGACATCGGCGCCGCCGATGAGGTGCACGGGCAGTCCGGCGGCGTGCAGCGCGTCGTACAGCTCGCGGCGCGGCTCCTGCCCGGTGCACAGGACGACCGTGTCGACGGGGATCAGCCGCTGCTCGCCGTCGACCGTGACGTGCAGTCCCTCGTCGTCGATACGGTCGTACGCCGCGCCCGCGACCATCGTGACGCCGCGGTGCTTGAGCTCGGTGCGGTGGATCCAGCCGGTGGTCTTGCCGAGTCCGGCGCCGACCTTGGTGGCCTTGCGCTGGATCAGGTGGACCGTGCGGGCCTGCGGGGGGCGGACCGGGGTCCGCAGACCGCCGCGCGCGCCGTACTCCGTGTCGACGCCCCACTGCGCGAAGAAGACCTCGGGGCTGAGGCTCGCCGCGTCGTCGGCGCTCGTGGACGTGTCGGTGAGGAACTCGGCCACGTCGAAGCCGATGCCGCCCGCGCCGATGACCGCGACGCGCTCGCCCGCCTTGGCGTCGTCGCGCAGGAGGTCGAGGTAGCTGATGACGCTGGGGTGGTCGATGCCCTCGATGTCCGGGACGCGCGGGGTGACGCCGGTGGCCAGCACGATCTCGTCGTAACCGGCGGCGGTGAGGGACTCGGCGGTGGCGCGCGTACCGAGGAGGACCTCGACGCCGTGCTCGTCGAGCTGGTTGCGGAAGTAGCGCAGCGTCTCGTCGAACTCCTCCTTGCCGGGCACCCTGCGCGCGATGTTGAGCTGGCCGCCGATCACGTCGGAGGCGTCGTACAGCGTCACGGCGTGACCGCGCTCGGCCGCCGTCACCGCGCAGGCGAGCCCGGCGGGGCCGGCGCCGACGACGGCGACGCGCTTGCGGCGGCGGGTGGGGGTCAGCACCAGCTCGGTCTCGTGGCAGGCGCGGGGGTTGACCAGGCAGGACGTGATCAGCCCGCTGAAGGTGTGGTCCAGGCAGGCCTGGTTGCAGCCGATGCAGGTGTTGATGGCGTCGGCGCGCCCGGCGGCGGCCTTGGCGACGAAGTCGGGGTCGGCGAGGAAGGGGCGGGCGAGCGACACCATGTCGGCGCAGCCGTCGGCGAGCAGCTCCTCGGCCAGTTCGGGGGTGTTGATGCGGTTGGTCGTCACCAGCGGGATGTTCACCGAGCCCATGACGCGCTTGGTCACCCAGGCGTACGCGCCGCGCGGCACGGAGGTCGCGATGGTGGGGATGCGGGCCTCGTGCCAGCCGATGCCGGTGTTGATGATGGTCGCGCCGGCCGCCTCGACCTCGAGGGCGAGCGTGATGACCTCGTCGAGGGAGGAGCCGCCGGGGACCAGGTCGAGCATCGAGAGCCGGTAGATGAGGATGAAGTCGGGGCCGACGTGCTCGCGCACCCGGCGGACGATCTCGACGGGGAAGCGCATGCGGTTCTCGTACGAGCCGCCCCACCGGTCGTCGCGGTGGTTGGTGTGGGCGGCGATGAACTCGTTGATCAGGTAGCCCTCGGACCCCATGATCTCCACGCCGTCGTACCCCGCCGACTTGGCGAGGCCCGCCGTGCGGACGAAGTCCTCGACGGTCTCCTCGACCTCGGCGTCGGTCAGGGCGTTCGGGGTGTACGGGCTGATGGGGGCCTGGATCGCGCTGGGGGCGACGAGGTCGGGGTGGTAGGCGTACCGCCCGAAGTGCAGGATCTGCATCGCGATCCTGCCGCCCTCGCGGTGTACGGCGTCGGTCACCTGCCGGTGCTGCGCCGCCTCCTCGGGAGTGGTCAGCTTGGCGCCGCCGGGGTAGGGGCGGCCGCGGTCGTTGGGGGCGATGCCGCCGGTGACCATGAGGCCGACGCCGCCGCGCGCCCGGGCCGCGTAGAACTCGGCCATCCGCTCGAAGCCGCGCTCGGCCTCTTCGAGCCCGACGTGCATCGAACCCATCAGCACGCGGTTGGGCAGGGTCGTGAAGCCCAGGTCGAGGGGGTTCAGCAGGTGCGGGTACGCGGTCTCAGTCGTCGGACTCATGCTCATGCCGCAATGTGTAGTCCACCCGGGACGTGTTGTGCAACAAGTTGCATAAAGAATGCCGGTGTTAGTTCGGCTACACCCGCTCCACCCGCGAGGTGCGCTCGCGCAGCGTCCGGGCGAACTCCTCGGCCCGCTCCAGCTGCCGCCGCAGATCGCTCACGCGCTCGGCGGCGGCCCGCTCGTAACCCCGTACGCGCTCCAGCAGCGCCTCACGCACGTCCGCCGCCGGCGGCTTCGGCGCGTCCAGCCGGTCGGTGGCGTCCAGCAGGTCCCGCATCTGGTCCAGCGTGAAACCGAGCGGCTTCATGCGGCGTACGACCATCAGGCGCGCGACGTCGGCCTCGGTGTAGAGGCGGAAGCCGCCCTGGGAGCGCGCGGACGGCGTGACCAGGCCGGTCTCCTCGTAATGCCGGATGGTCCGCAGGGACAGCCCGGTCCTGGTGGCGACCTCGCCGATCCGCATGTGCTTGCTGTCCACGCCCGGTGACCTCTCGTTGCCGTGTCGCACTGCCGCACTGCCGCGCTCCCGTACCGTCACCATCCCTAATCTAACGTCACGGTGGGGTCGCGCCGCCGGTCACCGGGCGCGGGTCGGCGTCCACCGGGCGCGGGCCGACGGTCACCGGGCGCTGTACACGGCTTCCACCAGCGCCATCTTGCGCGGGTCGTCGGCGATGTGGGGGCCCATGCGGTTCATGACGTACCCCATGGCGATGCCCGCCTCGGGGTCGGCGAGCCCGCAGGACCCGCCGAAGCCGTCGTGGCCGAAGGCCCGCGGGTTCGGCCCGTACGAGCCGTCCGGACCGCTCAGCCACAGGCCCAGGCCGGCCTCCGTTTCGCGGCCGAAACCCGGGCCGAGCACCAGGTCCCGGCAGCTGCCCTGCCCCTCGCGGGCCCGTTCGGCGGCCTCGGGGGACAGCACGCGGTGCTCGCCGCAGCGGCCGCGTTCGGCGAATATCCCGTACAGGGCGGCCACGGCGCGGGCCGTGCCGTGGCCGTTGGCGGCGGGGATCTCGGCGGCCCGCCACTCGGGGGTGTTGGCCTGGGCCGCGCCGGTGCCCGGGTTGAGCAGGGCCGCGCGGGCGACCGGCTCCAGGGCGGCGAACAGCGCCGCCTCCTCCTCGGTGGGCCCGGTCCGGGAATGCACCAGTTCGGCGGCCCGGCCGTGCTCCTTCTCCGGCAGGCCCACGGTGAAGTCGATGCCGAGCGGTCCGGTGACCTCCCGGTGCAGGAACTCGCCCGGCAGCAGGCCCGTGACGCGCCGGATCACCTCGCCCACGAGGAAGCCGTACGTGATCGCGTGGTAGCCGGACCGCGTGCCCGGCTCCCACCAGGGCTCGGTCGCCGCCAGTCGCGCGCAGGTCAGCTCCCAGTCGTAGAGCTCGGAGAGGGTGTGCGGTTCGCGCAGCCCGGCCAGCCCCGCGCGGTGCGACAGGAGGTGGCGTACGGGAACGTCCTGCTTGCCGGCGGCGGCGAACTCCGGCCAGTACGAGGCCACGGGGGCGTCGAGGTCGAGCAGCCCGCGGTCGGCCAGGAGGTGGGCGCACAGGGCCGTCGGGCCCTTGGTCGTCGACCACACGTTGACCACGGTGTCCCGCTCCCACGGCCGGCTGTGCGCGGCGTCGGCCCAGCCGCCCCACAGGTCGACCACGGTCTCCCCGCCGGCCCGCACGGTCACGGCCGCGCCCAGTTCGCCGCGCTCCCGGAAGTTCTCCTCGAACGCGGTGCGCACAGCGGTGAACCGGTCGTCGCAGTGGCCGTGGATCTGCGGTGCAGGTACAGACGTGGGCTGGGTCATCGGGCCCTCCAGGCGGCAGTCGGTTTCCCGGTCTCCGGGTTTCCGGGTCTCCAGGAACATACCGACTGGTCGGACTGGCGGGAAGATGCCGTACGCGCCGGACCGGGCTGTCCGGGCCGGATGCCGGCGCGGACAGCCCTGCGGCGGTCTGTCAGATGTTGACGCCGAAGTCCGTCGCGATGCCGCGCAGACCCGAGGCGTACCCCTGGCCGACGGCACGGAACTTCCACTCCGCGCCGTTGCGGTACAGCTCGCCGAAGACCATGGCCGTCTCGGTCGAGGCGTCCTCCGAGAGGTCGTAACGGGCGAGCTCGTTGTTGTCCGCCTGGTTGACGACCCGGATGAAGGCGTTGCGCACCTGGCCGAAGCTCTGGCCGCGGCTCTCGCCCTCGTGGATCGAAACCGGGAAGACGATCTTGTCGACCTCGGCGGGAACCGTCGAGAGGCTGACCTTGATCTGCTCGTCGTCTCCCTCGCCCTCACCGGTGAGGTTGTCACCGGTGTGCTCCACGGAGCCGTCGGGGCTCTTGAGGTTGTTGAAGAAGACGAAGTGCTGGTCCGAGACGACCTTGTTGTTGACATCGAGCAGCAGGGCGCTGGCGTCGAGGTCGAAGTCGGTCCCGGTCGTGCTGCGTACGTCCCAGCCCAGGCCCACCATGACAGCGGTCAGGCCGGGGGCCTCCTTGGAGAGCGAGACGTTGCCGCCCTTGGAGAGACTGACACCCATGAAGATCCCTGCTCAATCCGGCGCGGGCCGCGCCCTTTGACGATCTCTTTGCCCATCCCGCCAACGGTTGCGCGGCCCGCTCGGTTCCCGTGAGTCCTCCGAATGGCCGCGCGACTGGAACAAAGCCCGCACGCGGAGGAGCTCAGCCGACCGGAATGGTGAACTCCGGGCGATCCCACATCACCGCGGGCGGGTTGGCGGGCTCGGTTCCGGTCCGCTCGCCGCCCACGCTGAGGTAGAACCCCTCGGCGGGCGGGTGCGCGACCACGCGCACGCCGGCGGCCCCCGCGCCGCGCGCCTCGCCGAGCATGTGCGCGACGAGCAGGCGGCCGATGCCCAGCCCCTGGGCGGAGTCGGCGACGAACATCAGGTCGAGCTCCGGCGGGTCGAGCACGAGGGCGTAGAACCCGAGCACCCGGTCGTCGGGGCCGACGGCCACGAAGACCCGGTGCGTCTCGATGTAGTCGGGCCCGACCCGGTACCCGGCGACCATCGGGGCGTACGGACCCTCGTAGGCGCGGGAAGTCCGCACGAGTGCGGTGAGCCGCTTCGCGTCCCGCGCGGTGGCCCGCCGGATGCGCGTAATACGTGAGGACATAAGGAGAGTATTACTCACCCTCGCCACGAAGGGGCCCGAGCCGGCCGGCGCACGGCCACGCCGGAGCCCGGAGCCCGGAGCCCGGAGGCGAGGGGGTCCTGCTCAGGTGCGTCTCTCAGCACTCGATGATGTTGACCGCGAGGCCGCCGCGCGCGGTCTCCTTGTACTTCACCGACATGTCCGCGCCGGTCTCCTTCATGGTCTTGATGACCTTGTCCAGGGAGACCTTGTGGCTGCCGTCGCCCCGCATCGCCATCTTCGCCGCCGTGACGGCCTTGACCGCCGCCATGCCGTTGCGCTCGATGCACGGGATCTGGACCAGGCCGCCGACCGGGTCGCAGGTCAGGCCCAGGTTGTGCTCCATGCCGATCTCGGCCGCGTTCTCGACCTGCTCGGGGGTGCCGCCGAGGACCTCGGCCAGCGCGCCGGCCGCCATCGAGCAGGCGGAGCCGACCTCGCCCTGGCAGCCGACCTCGGCGCCGGAGATCGAGGCGTTCTCCTTGAAGAGCATGCCGATCGCGCCCGCGGAGAGCAGGAAGCGGACCACGCCCTCCTCGTCCGCGCCCGGTACGAAGTTCATGTAGTAGTGCAGGACGGCCGGGATGATGCCGGCGGCGCCGTTCGTCGGGGCGGTGACGACGCGGCCGCCCGCGGCGTTCTCCTCGTTGACCGCCATCGCGTAGAGCGTGATCCACTCCATCGACAGGGCCAGCGGGTCGCCCTCGGAGCGCAGCTTGCGGGCGGTGTTCGCGGCGCGCCGGCGCACCTTCAGGCCGCCGGGCAGGATGCCCTCCTGGGACATGCCGCGCGCGACGCAGTCCTGCATGGCCCGCCAGATCTCCAGCAGCCCCTCGCGGATCTCGGGCTCCGTCCGCCAGGCCTTCTCGTTCTCCAGCATCAGGGCGGAGATCGACAGGCCGGTCTCCCGGGCCAGGCGCAGCAGCTCGTCACCGGTGCGGAAGGGGTACTTCAGCACGGTGTCGTCGAGCTTGATCCGGTCCTCGCCGACCGCGTCCTCGTCGACGACGAAACCGCCGCCCACCGAGTAGTACGTCTTCTCCAGCAGCGGCGCGCCCTGGGCGTCGTACGCCCACAGGGTCATGCCGTTGGCGTGGTACGGGAGGGCCTTGCGGCGGTGCAGGACCAGGTCCTCGTCGAAGTCGAAGCCGATCTCGTGCGCACCGAGCAGATTGATGCGCCGGTCCGCCTTGATCCGCTCGACCCGGTCGTCGGCGGTCTCGACGTCGACCGTGCGCGGGGAGTTCCCCTCCAGGCCGAGCAGCACGGCCTTCGGGGTGCCGTGGCCGTGACCGGTCGCCCCGAGCGAGCCGAACAGCTCGGCGCGTATCGAGGTGGTGTGGGCCATCAGGCCGTCGTTCTTGAGGCGCCCCGCGAAGAGCCGGGCGGCGCGCATCGGCCCGACCGTATGAGAGCTGGAGGGTCCGATGCCGATCGAGAACAGGTCGAAGACCGAGATGGCCACGGGGGACTCCTAAGGGTGGGTAGACGCCGTTGTCTGCCGGGGGTGGTGCAGATGATCAATGGCGGGTACAAGGTGCGGGGCACCGCACTCACTGTTCAGTGTGCGCGGTGCCCCGGATTTCAGTCTGTGTCGTACGTAACTACTTCAGACCAGGGTAAAGCGGGTGCTTGCCGGCCAGGGCGGTCACCCGGGCGGACAGGGCCTCGGCGTCGTACGACGGCTTCAGCGCCTCGGCGATGATGTCCGCGACCTCGGCGAAGTCCTCGGCCTGGAAGCCGCGGGTGGCCAGGGCCGGCGTACCGATCCGCAGACCCGAGGTGACCATCGGGGGCCGGGGGTCGTTCGGGATGGCGTTGCGGTTGACCGTGATGCCGAGACCGTGCAGGCGGTCCTCGGCCTGCTGGCCGTCGAGCTCGGAGTTCCGCAGGTCGACGAGGACCAGGTGGACGTCCGTGCCGCCGGTGAGGACGGACACGCCGTGCTCGGTGACGTCGGGCTGCACCAGACGCTCGGCCAGGACGCGGGCGCCGTCCAGGGTGCGCTGCTGGCGCTCCTTGAACTCCTCGCTCGCGGCCACCTTGAAGGAGACGGCCTTCGCGGCGATGACGTGCTCCAGCGGGCCGCCCTGCTGACCGGGGAAGACCGCCGAGTTGATCTTCTTGGCGAGCTCGGCGGTGGAGAGGATGACTCCGCCGCGCGGGCCGCCGAGGGTCTTGTGCGTGGTCGTGGTGACGACGTGGGCGTGCGGCACCGGGTTGGGGTGCAGGCCCGCGGCGACCAGACCGGCGAAGTGCGCCATGTCGACCATGAGGTACGCGCCGACCTCGTCCGCGATGCGGCGGAAGGCGGCGAAGTCCAGCTGACGCGGGTACGCGGACCAGCCGGCCACGATCAGCTTCGGCTTCGACTCCTTGGCGAGGCGCTCGACCTCGGCCATGTCGACCTCGCCGGTGGCGTCGTCCACGTGGTACGCGACCACGTTGTAGAGCTTGCCGGAGAAGTTGATCTTCATGCCGTGGGTCAGGTGACCGCCGTGGGCCAGGTTCAGGCCCATGATCGTGTCGCCGGGCTTCAGCAGAGCGAACATCGCGGCCGCGTTGGCCTGGGCGCCCGAGTGCGGCTGTACGTTCGCGTGCTCGGCGCCGAAGAGCGCCTTGATGCGGTCGATGGCGATCTGCTCGACCACGTCGACGTGCTCGCAGCCGCCGTAGTAGCGGCGGCCCGGGTAGCCCTCTGCGTACTTGTTGGTGAGGACGGAGCCCTGCGCCTCCATGACCGCGACCGGAGCGAAGTTCTCCGAGGCGATCATTTCGAGGGTGGACTGCTGGCGGAGCAGCTCGGCGTCGACGGCGGCGGCGACGTCCGGGTCGAGCTCATGGAGGGGAGTGTTGAGAAGCGTCATCACGGTCCCGTTCGAGGTCTTAGTTGCCGGAGGAGAAGGCGTTGTACTCGTCGGCGGAGAGCAGGTCGGCCGGCTCCTCCGCGACGTGCACCTTGAAGAGCCAGCCGCCCTCGAAGGGGGCGGAATTCACCAGCGACGGGTCGTCCACGACGTCCTGGTTGGACTCGACGACCTCACCGGTCACCGGGGAGTACAGGTCGCTGACCGACTTGGTCGACTCCAGCTCGCCGCAGGTCTCGCCCGCGGTCACCGTGTCACCGACCTCCGGGAGCTGGGCGTAGACGACGTCACCGAGCGCGTTGGCCGCGAACTCCGTGATACCGACCGTCGCGACGCCGTCCTCGGCGGTCGACAGCCACTCGTGCTCCTTGCTGTAACGCAGCTGCTGGGGGTTGCTCATGACCTGAATTCTCCTGTACGCGGGGGAGTGCTGGTGAACGGGAAGGTTGTGCGGGGGGTCACTTCTGGCGCTTGTAGAACGGCAGCGCAACGACCTCGTACGGCTCATGCGTACCGCGGATGTCGACGCCGACGCCGGAGGTGCCGGGCGCCGCGTGCGCGGCGTCGACGTACGCCATGGCGATCGGCCTGCCGAGCGTCGGGGACGGGGCGCCCGAGGTGACCTCGCCGATGACCCTGCCGTCGGCGACCACGGGGAAACCGGCGCGCGGGACGCGGCGGCCCTCGGCGACCAGGCCGACCAGCTTGCGCGGCGGCGCGGTCTCGGCGCGCTCGGCGGCGGCCTCGAGCGCGGCGCGGCCGACGAAGTCGCCCTCCTTCTCGAACTTCACGACCCGGCCAAGACCCGCGTCGAAGGGGGTCAGCGCGGTGGTCAGCTCGTGCCCGTACAGGGGCATGCCCGCTTCGAGGCGCAGCGTGTCGCGGCAGGAGAGGCCGGCGGGGACGAGACCGGCGTCCTTGCCCGCGTCCGTCAGCGCCTGCCACAGCTTCTCGGCGTCGGCCGGGGCCACGAACAGCTCGAAACCGTCCTCGCCGGTGTAGCCGGTACGGGCGATGAGGGCGGGGACGCCGGCGACGGTGCCGGGCAGACCGGCGTAGTACTTCAGGCCGTCGAGGTCGGCGTCGGTGACGGACTTCAGGATCCCGGGGGACTCGGGGCCCTGGACGGCGATCAGGGCGTACGCGTCACGGTCGTCCCGTACGACGGCGTCGAATCCGGCCGCGCGCCCGGTGATCGCGTCGAGGACGGTCTGGGCGTTTCCGGCGTTGGCCACCACCATGTACTCGGTTTCGGCCAGCCGGTACACGATCAGGTCGTCGAGGATCCCGCCGTCCTCCTGGCAGATCATGGTGTAGCGGGCGCGGCCGAGGCCGATCGTGCCGATGTTGCCGACGAGCGCGTAGTCGAGGGCGTTCACGGCCTGGGGGCCGGTGACGGTGATCTCGCCCATGTGGGAGAGGTCGAAGAGGCCCGCGCGGGTCCGTACGGCGTTGTGCTCGTCGCGCTCGCTGGCGTACCGCAGCGGCATGTCCCAGCCCGCGAAGTCGGTCATGGTCGCGCCCAGCGAACGATGAGTCGCGTCGAGGGCGGTGTGACGGGGGGCGTTGCTCATGTGTGGGGCTCCCAGGGCAGGGCATGACAGGTGAGGACAATCCTCCCCATCTGTCATCGGAACCTGAGAGGTTCACCGGGAGAGTCCCGGCTTGCACCTTGGGTGGAGCCGCGACACGGCGGCCCGCTTTTCAGATATGCCTCGCCCGCGCGGTACGGGGCCTGAGAGATTCAAGGGAGGGACTTGCTCCTTCGGCGTCCTGGGCACCGGGCACTCCTGGAGTGCTTCTGCGTGCTTCGGACTCTCCCGCGCGGATTCAAGCGGCCGGTATGGAGTTGGCGCGCACATCATTGCACGCATCCTCCGCCGGCGGGGCGGCCGGGCGGCACCCCGGCACAGACGCAAATCACTTGTGACGCATTACCTTTTCTTTACACTTCTTGGGCAAGGGTGGGGAAAAGGGCGGGGACACCTGACAGGGGGAGTGCGATGACGTTGCAGCGGCCCGGTACGTACGTGACGACCGCGGGCACCACGCACGGCACGGTGCCCGCACCGCAGGGCGTGCAGGCCGGGGAGAGCGCCCGCCGGCCGGTGCCCACCGTCCGCGACCTGCGCGAGCGGGCCGGGCGCAGCCCGCGGACGCTGGCCTTCGCGGCCGGCGACGTCGTGGTCGTCTCGGGGCTGCCCGGCAGCGGCAAGAGCACCCTCATCCGGCGTACGGCGACGGAGGGGGTGCACCGCATCGACTCGCAGGACGTCCGCGAGCGGTGGGAGGCGCGCATGCCGCGCCTGCTGCCGTACGCGCTCTACCGCCCCCTCGTACGGGCCGCCCACTACGCCGGGCTGCGGCGCGCCCTGCGGTCCGGCGGGAGCGTCGTGGTCCACGACTGCGGCACGCTCGCCTGGGTGCGGCGCTGGCTGGCGCGCGACGCCCGCCGGCGGGGCGTCGCCCTGCACCTGGTGCTGCTCGACGTGACGCCGCAGGTGGCGCGGGCCGGCCAGGAGGAGCGGGGCCGCGGGGTCTCGGGCTACGCGTTCGCCCGGCACCGGCGGGCGGTGGGCCGGCTGGTCCGGGACGCGGAGGGCGGCAGGCTCCCGGCCGGCTGCGCGTCGGCGGTGCTGCTGGACCGGGACGCGGCGGGGGCGCTGGCGGGGATCGGCTTCCCGGCCGGGACGCGGCTCCGGTTAGGGGAACAGCCCCTCGGGGCACCGCCGGCGCCGCGTTAGGGTCGTGCCCGTGGACTACCCAGACATCCCCCTGCCCGCCCACCCGCACGGCGGAGGCGGCTGGCCCGGCAACGAGCTCGAAGAGGTGCTGGCCGCCTCGCTCGGCGCCCCCGCCGCGGGCGCCCGCATCGTCGAGGTGCTGGGGCGCAGCCAGGTGTGGGTGCCGCTGCCGAACGGCGGCGGGCCCGACTCCCCGAACCTCGACCTGCCCACCCTGGACCTCCACGGCGAGGCGTACGTCCCCGTGTACAGCTCCGAGGAGCAGCTGCGCCGGTGCGCCGGGCCCCACATGTCCTTCGCCGTGGCGCCCGCCCGCGAGTTCGCCCGCGGCCTGCCCCCGCAGCTCGGCATCGCCGTGAACCCGGACGGCGCGGTCGGCGTGCCGCTGCCGCCGCCCGCCGTCGCCGAGCTCTGCCGGGCCGGCCGTACGCCGCTGGACGGGCCGGCCACCGGGGGCAGGGTGCGGCTCTTCGAGCCGGACTGGCAGGAGGAGCCGGTCGACTTCCTCTCCGCCGCGGCCGGTGAGTTCGAGGAGAGCGGTGTGGTGGTGACCGCCCGCCGGGCGCTCGCCAGTATCGAGGGCGAGTCCCCGACGCTGTTCGTCGGCGTACAGCTGGCGACCTGGGAGGGCGCCGACCCGAACGCCCCGATGGACGCGCTCGGCCGGGCGCTCGGCCGGGTCCAGGTGCCCTGGCCGGTCAACCTGCTCCTGCTGGACGTGGCGCAGGACCCGGTCGCGGGCTGGATGCTGGAGAAGGTGCGGCCCTTCTACACGCGCGCCTGACTCGTGCTCGGTGTCGGTGCTGCCGCTTAAGCTGGTGCAACACGGTGGATCGAAGAGGGGCGGGACCCAGGGTGAGCGCGTCAGGCACTGCGGCGGCCGGGCAGGTCGAGCACATGCTGCGCCAGGTGACACCCGGGCGGTACGACGCGTACGAGGCGCTGCTGCGCGCCCTCGCCGACCCGGCCGGCGGCCGGGTCTGGATGCTGCTCTGGCACGGCCAGGCGGGCTCCCCCGACGCCCAGTACGGAAACATGGAGGTCGACGGACTCGGTTACGCGCCGTGCGTCACCTCCGCCCAGGAACTCGCCGCGAGCGGCTGGAGCCGGGCGTACGAAGTGGTCACGGGCCAGGACGTCGCCCGCGCGCTCTTCCCCGACCGCTGGGGCATCTGGCTGAACCCGCACGCGCCCGGCGGCGGCCTCGGCATCCCGTGGCTCGATCTGCGGCGTATCGCCACGGGGCTCGACCGGATGCCCGCCGGACCGCTGCGGCTGTCCGAACCCGCCGTTGAGATCCCCCAGTTCTACGCCCTGCTCACGCAGAACGCCCACCGTACGCCCGCGGTCCGCACCCTGCGCCGCGCCTGGGTGCAGCCGGCGCTCGGGGCGCCGTACCTGGCCATCGGACTCGGCCTCTACGACACGAGCCCGCAGTCCGTCGACGCGGTGCGCGCGATGATGCAGCAGTCGGTCGGCGCGGTCCCCGAGGGGCTGCCCGTCTCCACCGTCGCGATGTCCGACGCGTACGACCCGGTCGCCATGTGGCTGCGCGCCAACGCCCGTCCGTTCTACGACCGCGAGGCGCAGGCTCCCGCCGCGCCCTCCTCCGCCCCGCAGGGCGGCTACGGCTACCCGGCGCCGCGCGCCTACTGAACGCGCTCGCCCCGCCGGCCCCGCCCGTCCCGCCGGCCGGCCGGCCCCACTCATTTCGCCGATCGTGCGTACAACCCAATTCGGTAGCTCATAAAGGCCGTTGGGCGGCATGTCCGGTCTGGTGCATAAGGATGCTTGTGGTCCGCTGAGCCGATCAAGATGTTCGGATAACGGAAGCCCGCAGGCCACATCACGGTTGCGCATCCATTCCCCGCCAGGTCTGGCGGGTGATCGCGAGCTCGTTGAAGACTCCCGCAACAAGGAACGTCGGTCTTGTGTACGACCCGCTTTCCCTGTGTCACATGCGTTTGTACGACCACCTTCTGCACCACTTGCACCTGCGATGCGAACAAGCCGCTACAGCGGCGGGCGCGGGCCGACCACCGTCGGCCGAGCCGAGAGGGGTCCCCACCACGATGACGGCACCACTGCACGACACGAACGCGGCACAGACCGCGGCCGTCGACGTCGCGGCCGATGTCCCGGCGAAAGCCATCGAAGGCCGCTCGCCCTGGAAGATCGCCTGGGTGCGGCTCAAGCGCGACAAGGTGGCACTGGCCGGCGGCGTCGTCGTGTTGTTCCTGATCCTGGTCGCGGTGTTCGCGCCCTTGATCGTCAGTGTGCTCGGCCACCCGCCGAACGACTTCCACGAGGACAAGATCGACCCGCTGTTCGGCACGCCGATCGGCAGCTGGGGCGGCATGAGCTCCGACTTCCTGCTGGGAGTCGAACCGGTCAACGGCCGCGACGTGTTCAGCCGCCTCGTCTACGGCGCCCGGATCTCGCTGCTGGTCGCCTTCCTCGCGGCCCTCTTCGCCGTCGCGCTCGGCACGGTCTTCGGGATCATCGCCGGTTACTTCGGCGGCTGGGTCGACGCGGTGATCAGCCGCGTGATGGACGTCCTGCTGGCCTTCCCGCAGCTCCTCTTCATCATCGCGCTGGTCTCGGTACTGCCCAACTCCCTCTGGGGCTTCAGCGGTTCCGGTGTGCGCATCGGCGCGCTCATCGTCGTCATCGGCTTCTTCGGGTGGCCGTACGTCGGCCGGATCGTCCGCGGCCAGACGCTCTCCCTCCGGGAGCGCGAGTACGTCGAGGCGGCTCGCAGCCTCGGCGCGGGCCGGACGTACATCCTGTTCAAGGAGCTGCTGCCCAACCTGGTCGCGCCGATCACCGTCTACACGACGCTGATGATCCCGACCAACGTCCTCAGCGAGGCCGCCCTGAGCTTCCTGGGCGCCGGAGTCAAGCCGCCCACCGCCTCCTGGGGGCAGATGCTCTCCAAGGCCAAGGAGTACTACGAGGCGGATCCGATGTTCATGATCGCGCCCGGCGTGGCCATCTTCGTCACCGTGCTGGCCTTCAACCTCTTCGGCGACGGCGTGCGCGACGCGCTGGACCCGAAGGGTTCCCGCTGACCGTTCGTCCCGTATCACCCGCACACGCCCTACGCGCCGCCCCTGCCGATGTGTCAGGAGGCCACCACAACCGTCGGCCCACTCAAGGGCCGGCACTCTCACGGAGGTTGCTGATCGTGACAGCCAACAGTTCTTCCAGGCGACGGCTCGCCGCAAGTGCGGCGCTCGTCGTCGCCGCGCTCGTCGGCACCGCGGCCTGTGGCGGCGGAGGCAAGGACGACGGGGCCGACGGCAACGGCAAGGCCCCCGGCTTCAACGCGGCCGTCGGCAAGATCGCGAACGCCTCGGACAAGAAGGGCGGCACGATCAAGTTCATCGGTACGCAGGACGCCGACTCCTGGGACCCGCAGCGCGGTTACTACGGCTTCATGTGGGACTTCGCCCGCTACTACACGCGCCAGCTGATCACCTTCAAGCCGGCCGCGGGCACCGAGTCCACCGAACTCGTCGCAGACATGGCAACCGACACGGGCAAGGTCTCCGCGGACAAGAAGACGTACACCTTCACGCTGAAGGACGACGTCACATGGGAGGACGGCAAGCCCGTCACCTCCAAGGACATCAAGTACGGCATCGAGCGCATCTGGGCCCAGGACAAGATCTCCGGTGGCCCGATCTACCTTCAGCAGGTCCTGGACCCGAAGAAGGAGTACAAGGGTCCGTACAAGGACAAGTCGGCCGACAAGCTCGGTCTGAAGGCCATCGAGACACCGGACGACAAGACCATCGTCTTCAAGCTCCCGAAGCCCAACGGCGACTTCCTCCAGATGCTGGCCATGCCGGCCGCCACGCCGGTCCGCCAGGACAAGGACACGGTCGAGAAGTACGGCCTGAAGCCCTTCTCCAACGGCCCGTACAAGATCGACTCCTACACCCCCAACAAGGGCATGGAGCTGAGCCGCAACCCCAACTGGAAGAAGGAGAGCGACGCCGTCCGCAAGGCACTGCCGGACAAGGTCTCGCTCAAGCTCATCACCAACGCCGACGACATGGACAACCGCCTGATCGAGGGCGACTACGACGTCGACATCAACGCCACCGGCATCAGCCCGGCCGGCCGCACCAAGGCGCTGCGCGACCACAAGGCCAACGTCGACAACCCGCAGACCGGCTTCATCCGGTACGCGGTGTTCCCGCAGACGGTCAAGCCGATGGACAACATCCACTGCCGCAAGGCGGTCATCTACGGCTCCGACCACAAGTCGTTGCAGACCGCGCGCGGCGGCCCGATGGCGGGCGGCGACATCGCCACCAACATGCTGCCGCCGAGCATCAAGGGCTCCGACCCGAAGTACGACCCGTACAACGTCCTCAAGGACACCACGGGCAACGTCGCGAAGGCCAAGGAAGAGCTCAAGGCCTGCGGCAAGCCGAACGGCTTCGAGACCACGATCGCGGTCCGCAACAACAAGCCGCAGGAGATCGCCACCGCCGAGTCGATGCAGGCGTCGCTGGAGAAGGTCGGCATCAAGGCGCAGATCGACCAGTACGACGGCGCGCAGACCTCCGGCATCATCGGCGCTCCCAAGAACGTCGAGAAGAAGAACTACGGCATCATCATCATGGGCTGGGGTGCCGACTTCCCGTCCGGTCAGGGCTTCTCGCAGCCGCTGGTCGACAGCCGCTTCATCCTCGACAGCGGCAACAACAACTTCTCGATGATGAAGGACAAGGCGATCGACGCCCTGTTCGACAAGGCGCTGCTGGAGACGGACCCGGACAAGGCCGCCGAGTTCTACAAGCAGATCAACGAGAAGGTCTCCGAGGCCGCGGTCTACCTGCCCTTCACCTTCGAGAAGAACGTGATCTGGCGCAGCTCGCGGCTGACCAACGTCTACACGGCCGACTCCTACAACGGCCGTTACGACTACGCCTCCCTCGGCGTCAAGTGACCGTCCGTTCGCTCCGCCGGCACACCCGCCGCTAAGCCCGAAGGGCAGGTGATGGCCGCGTGCGGCGGCCCGGGGACCCCTCACCGGATCCCCGGGCCGCCGCCGGGCCGACCGTAGTGCTCGCATACCTCATCAGGCGGCTGACCGCCGTCGTCGTGATGCTGCTCGTGGTCACTCTCGTGACCTTCGGCATCTTCTACGTGATCCCGGAACTGACCGGCAGCGACCCCGCCGCGATGTTCATCGGCAAGCAGGCGGACCCAGGCGCGGTCGAAGGCGTCCGGGAGAAGCTCGGCCTCGGCGATCCCATCCTGGTGCAGTTCTGGAACTTCATCAGCGGGATCTTCGTCGGCCGCGACTACACAGGCGGCGGTTCGTCGTTCCACTGCGACGCGCCGTGCTTCGGCTACTCCTTCCGTACGGAGCAGGAGATCTGGCCCGTACTGACCGAGCGGCTCCCCGTGACGCTGTCCCTGGCGGCCGGTGCGTGCGTGCTGTGGGTCGTCGTCGGTGTCACGACCGGCATCATCTCCGCCCTCAAGCGGGGTACCGCGATCGACCGTGCGGCGATGACCCTCGCGCTGGCCGGTGTGTCGCTGCCGATCTACTTCACCGCGCTGCTCTCCCTGGCGGTCTTCCGCACCCAGCTCGGCTGGTTCGACGCCGAGTACGTGGACATCGCGCAGGACCCGCTCGGCTGGTTCAGCGGCCTGGTGCTCCCGTGGGTGACCCTCGCCTTCCTGTACGCCGCGATGTACGCCCGGCTCACCCGCGCCACCATGCTGGAGGTCCTGGGCGAGGACTACATCCGCACCGCCCGGGCCAAGGGCCTGAGCGAACCGGTCGTCGTCGGCAAGCACGCGCTGCGCTCGACGATGACGCCGATCCTCACCATCCTCGGCATGGACCTCGGCGCCCTGGTCGGCGGCGCGATCCTCACCGAGACCGCCTTCAGCCTCCCGGGCCTCGGCCAGGCGGCCGTCAAGGCGATCGGCGACTTCGACCTTCCGCTCATCCTGGGTGTCACGCTCATCGCCGCAGCGGCCGTCGTGCTCGCGAACCTCGTCGTGGACATCCTGTACTCCGTGATCGACCCCCGAGTGAGGCTCTCGTGACCACTGTGCCTGTCCCGGGGGAGGCCCCCGAAGCCCCCTTGACGAAGACCGGTGCGGTCGGGGAGCCCGTACGCACCGGCTCCCCGCAGCCGGACGCCTTCCTCGACGTGCGCGACCTCAAGGTGCACTTCCCCACCGACGACGGTCTCGTCAAGTCGGTGGACGGCCTCTCCTTCCAGCTGGAGAAGGGCAAGACCCTCGGCATCGTGGGCGAGTCCGGATCCGGCAAGTCGGTGACCTCGCTCGGCATCATGGGCCTGCACACCGTCGGCCAGTACGGCCGGCGCAAGGCGCAGATCTCCGGCGAGATCTGGCTGGACGGCAAGGAACTGCTGTCCGCCGACCCCGACGACGTACGCAAGCTGCGCGGCCGCGAGATCTCGATGATCTTCCAGGACCCGCTGTCCGCGCTGCATCCGTACTACACGATCGGCCACCAGATCGTGGAGGCGTACCGCATCCACAACAAGGTCGACAAGAAGGCCGCCAAGCGGCGCGCGATCGAACTGCTCGACCGGGTCGGCATCCCGCAGCCCGACAAGCGGTTCGACGGCTACCCGCACGAGTTCTCCGGCGGTATGCGCCAGCGCGCGATGATCGCGATGGCGCTGGTCAACAACCCCGAGCTGCTCATCGCCGACGAGCCGACCACCGCCCTGGACGTCACCGTCCAGGCGCAGATCCTCGACCTGATCCGGGACCTGCAGAAGGAGTTCGGCTCGGCGGTCATCATCATCACGCACGACCTGGGCGTCGTCGCCGAACTGGCGGACGACCTCCTGGTGATGTACGGGGGCCGGTGCGTCGAGCGCGGTCCCGCGGAGAAGGTCTTCTACGAGCCCCAGCACCCGTACACCTGGGGCCTGCTGGGTTCGATGCCGCGCATCGACCGTGACCAGACCGAGCGCCTCATCCCGGTCAAGGGTTCACCGCCCAGCCTGATCAACATCCCGAGCGGCTGCGCCTTCCACCCGCGCTGCCCGTACGCGGACGTGCCCAAGGGCGGGATCACCCGTACCGAGCGGCCGGAACTCAAGGTGCTGCCCGGTCAGGAAGCCGACCGGCACTACTCGGCCTGCCACATGGCGGCCGAGGACCGGACGCGGATCTGGACCGAAGAGATTGCGCCGAAGCTGTGAGCGAGACGAAGGATCCCGAAGTGACGATCCCGGAGCAGGCGTCCTCTTCGCCGCCGCCGTCCCCCGAGCCCCTGCTGAGGGTCAGCGGCCTGGTGAAGCACTTCCCCATCAGGAAGGGCCTGCTCCAGCGCCAGGTCGGCGCGGTCCAGGCCGTCGACGGTCTCGATTTCAACGTGCGCCCGGGGGAGACCCTGGGCGTGGTCGGCGAGTCGGGCTGCGGCAAGTCGACGATGGGCCGGCTGATCACGCGCCTGCTGGAGCCCACCAGCGGGAAGATCGAGTTCGAGGGCCGGGACATCACCCACCTCGGCACCGGGCAGATGCGTCCGCTGCGCCGCGACGTACAGATGATCTTCCAGGACCCGTACTCCTCGCTGAACCCGCGCCACACGGTCGGCACGATCATCAGCGCGCCCTTCAAGTTGCAGGACATCACGCCCGAGGGCGGGGTGAAGCGGGAGGTCCAGCGGCTGCTGGAGCTGGTGGGCCTCAACCCGGAGCACTACAACCGCTATCCGCACGAGTTCTCCGGCGGGCAGCGCCAGCGCATCGGCATCGCGCGGGCGCTCGCGCTCAAGCCGAAGCTGGTCGTCGCCGACGAGCCGGTGTCGGCGCTGGACGTGTCGATCCAGGCGCAGGTGGTGAACCTGCTGGACGACCTCCAGGACGAGCTCGGTCTCACGTACGTGATCATCGCGCACGACCTGTCGGTCATCCGGCACGTCTCGGACCGCATCGCCGTGATGTACCTCGGCAAGATCGTCGAGCTGGCGGACCGCAAGGCACTGTACGAGTCGCCCATGCACCCGTACTCGAAGGCCCTGCTCTCGGCCGTCCCGGTGCCCGACCCGCGCAGCAAGCACAAGCGCGAGCGCATCCTGCTCAAGGGCGACGTGCCCTCGCCGATCTCGCCGCCCTCGGGCTGCCGCTTCCACACCCGGTGCTGGAAGGCGACCGAGATCTGCAAGACGCAGGAGCCGCCGCTGACGGCTCTGAAGACCGGTCACCAGGTGGCCTGCCACCACCCGGAGAACGCGCCCGACCAGGCGCCGGAGTCGTCCGTCGTGCTCGACACGGCGCGCGAGGCGATCGAGCTCGTCGACGTCACGCCACCCGCGGCGGCGGCGAAGGCGGCGGGCGAAACCGGGGGCGAAACCGGGCCCGCGGGCACGGAGGACACCGGCAAGGAATAGAACCGGCACAATTGCCCGGTGTTCCAGGAACTCTTCACGCCCTCCGTCCAGCATGCGCTCGACCTCGTCGGGATCTTCGTCTTCGCGATCTCCGGCGCCCTGCTCGCCGTCCGCAAGAACTTCGACGTCTTCGGCATCGTGGTGCTCGCAGAGGTCACCGCGCTGGGCGGGGGGCTGCTCCGCGACCTGATCATCGGCGCGGTGCCGCCGGCCGCCTTCACCGACCTGGGGTACTTCACCACCCCGCTGATCGCGGCCGCCCTGGTCTTCTTCCTCCACCCCGAGGTGGAGCGCATCCAGGGCTCGGTGATGGCCTTCGACGCGGCCGGGCTCGGACTGTTCTGCGTCACGGGCACCACCAAGGCGTACGACCACGGGCTCGGCCTGACCGCTTCGGCCGCCCTGGGCCTGGCGACCGCCGTCGGCGGCGGCGTCCTGCGGGACGTCCTCGCCAACGAGGTGCCCTCGCTGCTGCGCTGGGACCGTGATCTGTACGCCGTCCCCGCGATCGTCGGGGCCTCGATGGTCGCCCTGTTCATACGCTTCGACGCGCTGAACGCCGTGACCAGCACGGTCGCCGTCGTCGCGGCCTTCCTGCTGCGCCTGCTGGCGCTGCGCTTCCACTGGCGGGCGCCGCGCGCCTGGCACCGGAACTCGGCGAAGGCCGAGGAGCAATCTGAAGCTACCGCTTAGTAACGTGTCGGTGTACGGTGCATGCCATGGCACAGGCATCCATCGGAGACAGCGAGTTCGACCGCGACACCGCCCTCTCCTCGCGCGCACCGGACGAACCGGGCGTCTACGACGCGGAGCTCTCCGCGGGCTGGACGATCCTCCTCGCCGTCAACGGCGGCTACCTCCTCGCCCTGCTCGGCCGGGCGCTCGGCGACGCCCTGCCGCACCCCGACCCGTTCACCGTCTCCGCGCACTACCTGACCCCCTCCGTGCCGGGCAGGGCGGTCGTCCGCACCCAGACCGTCCGCGCCGGGCGCACCCTCTCCACCGGCCAGGCGTCCCTCTTCCAGTACGCCGAGGACGGCACCGAGGTCGAGCGGATCCGCGTCCTCGCCTCGTACGGCGACCTCGACGCCCTGCCCGACGACGTCCGCACGGCCGCGAAGCCGCCGGCCATGCCGCCGTACGAGCACTGCCTGGGCGCGGACGCCGGGCCCGTCGTCCTCCCGGGCAGTTCGGCCATCGCCGACCGGCTCGACGTCAGGCTCGACCCCGCCACCGCCGGCTGGGCCGTCGGCGCGCCCTCCGGCAAGGGCGAGATGCGCGGCTGGTTCGGCCTCGCCGACGGCCGTGACGCCGACCCGCTCTCGCTGCTGCTCGCGGTCGACGCCCTGCCGCCGACCTCGTTCGAGCTGGGCCTCAGGGGCTGGACGCCGACCGTCGAGCTCACCACCCACATACGCTGCCGCCCCGCCCCCGGACCGCTGCGCGTCTCCATCACCACCCGCAACCTCGCGGGCGGCTTCCTGGAGGAGGACGCGGAGGTCTGGGACAGCGCGGACCGGCTCGTCGCCCAGTCCCGGCAGCTGGCGCGGGCGCCGCGCGGCTGAGGGCCGGCCGCCTCCCCGGGCGGGCCTCTTCGAGCGGGACGGGCACCGTGAAACCGGACCGGGGGCTGATCCCGGCCGCCGGGCCGGCCGGGCGGCCGGGAGTCTCCGTACGCACCATCTGCCGGGACGTCGAGTCGTTGTCGGGCGTCGGGCGTCCCGGTGTACGCGGAGCGCGGACGGCGCGGCGGATCGCGCTGCTGCCCGGCTTCCGCACCGATGTGACGGGGCCGACCGGCGACGGGTCGCGGGCCCTGTTCGTCCTGGCCGCGCAGGGCGCCCGCACCGCGCTCGGGCGCGACGGGGCACTCGGACCCGCGCTGCGCGAGGTGATGGCCGCACTGCCCGAGGCCGGCCTGACGGAGCTTTGGGGCGCAATCCTCGCGGACCACGACGGCAGCCCCGCGCTCCACCGCGTCGACCGCGTGCGCGCGGCCACGTCCGCCGACGAGCCCGTGCGGCGGCGGCCCGGCGTGGAACTGGCCGGCGCCCGGGAGGTGCTGCGGCGCCGGGCCCCCGCCCGGCGTCAGTCCAGCCAGTGGCGGCTGCCCAGGCCGACCAGGCGCAGCTGACGGCGGGCGAGGGAGGCGGCGGCCTCGACACGCTCGTCCCCGTGCGGCTCGGCCTCCAGGAACGCGGACGCGGTCATCACCATGTGGTCGACGTAGACGTGCGCGAGCATCCGCAGGTCCTCCTCGCTCCAGCCCGCGGAATCGGGCTGCGTACGCAGCCAGGCCGCCACCTCGTCCGCGAACAGGCCCAGTTGCTCGCCTATCGCGGCCCGCACCCGCGCCACGCCGCCGTGGCGTTCGCGGGCGAGGAAGCGGACGTGGGCGGGGTACGCGTGGACGTGGCGGGCGATGAGGCCGACCGTGCTGTCGATGCGCTCGGCGCTGTCGCCGGTCGCGGCGAGGGTCGCACGGATCACCGCGTGCAGGCTGCCGAGAGCCTCGTCCACGAGTGCGACGCCGAGGTCCGCCGTGTCACGGAAGTGCCGGTAGAAGGCGGTCGGGGCGACACCGGCCGCCCGGGTGACCTCGCGCAGGCCGAGGCTGCTCAGGCTCTGGTCCTCCAGCAGGACGAGGGCCGCCTCCATGAGGGCCCGGCGGGTCTTCTGCTTCTGGGCCTGACGGATCCCGGCGGTGTGACTCATGACATTCAGTAAACAACTGTTCTCTGTTGCCGGAAACCCCGGGGGAAAGCCTAGACTGGATAGTCAGTGAACAACCGTACTCTCAGGAGGGGTTCACGTGTTCGTCCTCGTAGCGGCTCTGCTGTTGCTGGGGGTGCTGGTGGGATCGGTGGCGCACGTGCCGGTCCCGGCGTCCCTCGTCGCCGCCGGACTCATCGGTCTCTGGCTGCTCGTCTTCGCCGCCCGTGAGCGTCACTCGCGACGGTCCGTCCGAAGGAGCTGAACGCGCCATGGAGTTCACCGCACCCACATCCGCTTCCGTACGCGGCCGGACCGGCACGCGGGACCCCGACGGGATGGCCGTCGCCTCGTTCGTCCTCGGCCTCGTCGGACTGCTCGTCTTCAACATCTTCCTCGGGCCCGCCGCCATGGTCCTGGCCTCCCTGGCCCTGCGGCGGGGCACCGGACGCCGGGGCAGGGCGCTGCTCGGCCTCGGCCTCGGGGCGGCCGACCTGGTGGTCCTCGCCGTCCTCGCCTCGGCCGACGGCACCGTGTCCTGGAGCTTCGGCGGCTGACCGGGCGCGACGGGGCGAGGGCGGGACCGGGGGACGGCCGACGGGCTCGTAGAATCGAGTGCACCATGGCCTACCTCGACCACGCCGCGACCACCCCGATGCTTCCGGAAGCGGTCGGGGCGATGACCGCCCAGCTCGCCGTCACCGGCAACGCCTCGTCCCTGCACGCCGCCGGCCGACGGGCCCGGCGTACCGTCGAGGAGGCCCGCGAGACGCTCGCCGAGTCCCTCGGCGCCCGGCCCAGCGAGGTGGTCCTCACCGCCGGCGGCACCGAGGCCGACAACCTCGCCGTCAAGGGCCTGTACTGGGCGCGGCGTGACGCCGACCCGCGCAGGACCCGCGTCCTGGCCAGCCCCGTCGAGCACCACGCGGTGCTGGACGCCGTCCACTGGCTGGGCGAGCACGAGGGCGCGACCGTGGAGTACCTGCCCGTGGACGCGTACGGGCGGGTCCACCCGGAAGCGCTCCGCGCCGCCGTCGCGCGCGACCCGTCCGATGTCGCCCTGGCCACCGTGATGTGGGCCAACAACGAGATCGGCACCGTCATGCCGGTCCGCGAACTGGCCGACGTGGCAGCCGAGTTCGAAGTGCCGCTGCACGCCGACGCGGTGCAGGCCTTCGGGCAGCTGGAGGTCGACTTCGCCGCCTCCGGACTCGCCGCGATGACCGTGTCCGGGCACAAGATCGGCGGCCCGTACGGCATCGGCGCGCTGCTGCTCGGCCGCGAGTACACCCCCGTGCCCGTGCTGCACGGCGGCGGCCAGGAGCGGCACGTGCGCTCCGGCACCCTCGACGTCCCGGCCGTCGCCGCCTTCGCGGTGGCCGGCCGGATCGCGGCCGAGCGGCGCGAGTGGTTCGCCCGCGAGATCGGCGGCCTGCGCGACGACCTGGTCGCGGCCGTGCGCGCCGCGGTGCCGGAAGCGGTCCTCGGTGGCGATCCGTCCCCGGGCGGCCGGCTGCCGGCCAACGCCCACTTCACCTTCCCCGGCTGCGAGGGCGACTCCCTGCTCCTCCTCCTCGACGCGCAGGGCATCGAGTGCTCCACCGGGTCCGCCTGCACGGCCGGGGTCGCCCAGCCCAGCCACGTCCTGCTGGCCACCGGGACCGACCCCGACCTGGCCCGCGGCACGCTCCGCTTCTCGCTCGGGCACACCTCGACCGCCGAGGACGTGACGGCGGTGGCGGACGCGATCGGCCCGGCGGTCGAGCGGGCGCGCACGGCAGGGCTCGTCTGACGCTGCCGGGCCCCCGGCCGCTTCCTGACGGGCTGCTGCGCCGTGACGGGCCGGCTGCGCCGTGACGGCCGGCTACGCCTTGACGGGCGGGCCGCCCGCCAGCTCCTCCCGTACCAGCCGCAGGTAGCGGTCCCAGTCCCAGTGCGGGCCCGGATCCGTGTGGTCGGTGCCCGGCACCTCGACGTGGCCGATGATGTGCTCCCGGTCGGCGGGTATCCCGTACCGCCGGCATATCCCGGCGGCGAGGCGGGCCGACGACCGGTACATCACGTCGGTGAAGTCCTCCGGCCGGTCGACGAAGCCCTCGTGCTCGATGCCGACGCTCCGTTCGTTGTACGAGCGGTTCCCGGCGTGGAAGGCGACGTCGAGCTCCCGTGCCATCTGCGTGATGTGTCCGTCCTTCGCGCGCACGATGTAGTGCGCGGCCGCCGCGTGCAGCGGGTCCTTGAAGACGCGCACGGCCGAAGCGAAGCTGCCCTGCGTCACATGGATCACGATCCGGTCGATGGAGTAGTCGGCGGGCCGGTCGGCGGTCCGCAGGTTCGCGGCCGACGCCGCCACCCACCGGGCGCCCTTGTGATCCACCTCTCCCTCCGTGCGCTGCTTGTCGACGCCCGGCACGAGCCACCACAGCCGGGACAGCTCCTCCCCGAACACGGCGGCCGTCCCGCCCACCACGGCCGCGCCACCCCCGATGAGCAGGGTGCGTCTGCTCGGCCCTCTGCCCGTGCCTGCCGGCCTCTTGTGTCCCATGAGCCTGATAACGCTTTCGGCCCTGTCGGTGGTTCCGTCTACCCTGGGAGAGCTATGACTGAGACCCCGCGCCGCCTCCGTGTCCTCGCCGCCATGTCCGGCGGGGTCGACTCCGCCGTTGCCGCCGCCCGAGCCGCCGAGGCCGGGCACGACGTGACCGGCGTACACCTCGCCCTGTCCGCCAACCCGCAGTCGTTCCGCACCGGCGCGCGCGGCTGCTGCACCATCGAGGACTCGCGCGACGCGCGCCGGGCCGCCGACGTCATCGGCATCCCGTTCTACGTCTGGGACCTCGCCGAGCGCTTCCGCGAGGACGTCGTCGAGGACTTCGTCGCCGAGTACGAGGCGGGGCGCACCCCCAACCCCTGCCTGCGCTGCAACGAGAAGATCAAGTTCGCGGCGCTGCTCGACAAGGCGCTCGCGCTCGGCTTCGACGCGGTGGCCACCGGCCACTACGCGACCGTCGTGCTGAACGAGGACGGCAGCCGCGAGCTCCACCGCGCCTCCGACATGGCCAAGGACCAGTCGTACGTCCTCGGGGTCCTCGACGAGCGGCAGCTGGCGCACGCGATGTTCCCGCTCGGCGACACCCTCACCACCAAGGACGAGATCCGCGCGGAGGCCGAGCGCCGGGGCCTGGCGGTCGCGAAGAAGCCCGACAGCCACGACATCTGCTTCATCGCGGACGGCGACACCCAGGGCTTCCTGGCGAACCGTCTCGGCTCGGCCGAGGGCGACATCGTCGACGAGTCGGGCACCAAGGTCGGCACCCACGAGGGCGCCTTCGGCTTCACCATCGGCCAGCGCAAGGGCCTGCGCATCGGCCACCCCGCCCCCGACGGCAAGCCGCGCTACGTCCTGGACATCTCCCCGGTGAACAACACGGTGACGGTGGGCCCGGTCGAGGCCCTCGACGTCACCGCCCTCACGGCCATCAGGCCCCGCTGGTGCGGCACGGCCCCGGCCGGCAGCGGAACGTACACGGCCCAGCTGCGCGCGCACGGCGACGAGACCGAGGTCACCGCGGAGCTGGTCGACGGCGAGCTGCGCGTCACCTTCGCCGAGCCGGTGCGCGGCGTGGCGCCCGGCCAGGCGATCGTGCTGTACGACGGCACACGCGTGGTCGGCTCGGCGACCATCGCGACGACGGCGCGGGCGACGGCCCTGGCCTGAGCGGCGGCTCCGGCCTCTCCGACGGCTCCGGCCTCTCCGGCGGCCGAGGAGCAGAGGGGGCCCGGGACGGAGTCCTCCACGCCGTCACGCCGCGAAGAACTCCCGCAGCACCGGCGCCAGCACCTGCGGCGCGACGTCGTGGACCTGGCCCGTCAGCGTGCGGTGGCGGCCGCACCGCACCGCTCCCGCCACCTGACGGGCCGCCTCGCGCATCACGTACGGGCTCGCCCCGCCGTCGACGACGAGCACCGGCGCCCTGACGGACGCCAGCCGCTCGGCCGGCACCGTGCCGTCGCCCATCACCGCGTCGTCGTACGCCAGGGTCGGCGCCACCGCTTCCAGCTCCGGCCACATCGGTGCCCTGCGCACCTGCGCGACGACCTCGGCCGGCATGCCGACCGCCGACAGGAAGAGCTCGGCGGCGCCCCCGTGGTCCCCCGCCGAAAGCAGTTCGCGAAGCCGCGCCGTGTACCGCGCCTTCGCGATCCTGTCCTCCGGCCCGACGACGGTGAACGGGGGTTCGTACACCGCGATCCGGTCGAACGGCACGCCGCTCGCCGCCGCCTCCAGGACCAGGGCCCCGCCCGACGACATGCCGTACACCGACACGGGTCCGCGCTGTTCCTCGACGAGGGCCGCCAGGTCCTCGACCTCGCGCGCGACCGCGTAGGGGGCGGTGTCGCCGCTGCCGCCGCGGCCGCGCCTGTCGTAGGTGACCACACCGAAGTACGGCGCGAGCAACGCCGCCAGCGGCGCCTGGGCGGCGCCCGTGCTGAAGGCACCGCCCACCAGGATCAACGGCTCACCCCCGCCCCGCCGTTCATAGGCGAGGGGAGTCCCGTCACGCGAAATCACTTTGGTCATGAAGAGGGTGACCGGGCGGCTCACCGGAACTCATCGGTGCGCGCGGAAAAACTTCCGCGAACCGTCCCGGCGTCCCGGTGCCGGAGGCGGCCCGTACTTTGGAGGGATGAACATCTGCGTCTTCCTCTCCGCCGCCGACCTCGACGAGCGCTACACGCGCCCCGCCCGCGAATTCGCCGAACTGATCGGCAAGGGCGGCCACACCCTGGTGTGGGGCGGTTCGGAAGCCGGCCTGATGAAGGTCGTCGCGGACGGTGTGCAGGAAGGGGGCGGGCGGCTCGTGGGTGTTTCGGTGGAGTTCCTGCGCGCCGCGGCGCGCAAGGACGCCGACGAGATGGTGATCGCCAAGGACCTCGCCGAGCGCAAGGCGCTGCTGCTCTCCAAGTCCGACGCGGTCGTCGTCATGGTCGGCGGCACCGGCACGCTGGACGAGGCCACCGAAATACTGGAGCTGAAGAAGCACGGCCTGCACACCAAGCCGGTGGTGCTGCTCAACACGGCGGGCTTCTACGACGGCCTCAAGCAGCAGTTCCAGCGGATGGACGAGGAGGGCTTCCTGCCCCTTCCCCTCACCGACCTGGTCTTCTTCGCCGACGACGGCGTGGCGGCACTCGCCTACCTTGAGGCGGCGACATCAGAGGCTGCCGCCGAGGGCGCCGGGGTGCAGTGATGCGAGCATGGGCCCTATGGCTACACATGTGATCACCGGAGCGGGTTCGGGCATCGGCGCCGCCGTCGCCCGCCGCCTGCACGAGCGCGGCGACGACGTCGTCCTCATGGCCCGCGACGCGGGCCGCGCCAAGCAGCTCGCGGAGGGCCTCCCCGGCGCCCGTACGCTCGTCGGCGACCTCTCCAATCCCGACCGGCTCTCCTGGGCGTTCTCCCACCAGCCGATGCCGGAGCGGGTGGACTCGCTGCTGCACATCGCGGGCGTCGTCGACCTCGGCGGGATCGGCGACCTCGGCACCCGCGCCTGGCACAGCCAGCTGAACGTGAACCTGATCTCCCCGGCCGAGCTGACCCGGCTCTTCCTGCCCCAACTCCGGCTCGACAAGGGCCACGTGGTCTTCGTCAACTCGGGCGCGGGCCTCGCCGCGCACGCCCAGTGGGGTGCGTACGCCGCGAGCAAGCACGGCCTGAAGGCCCTCGCCGACGCGCTGCGCCACGAGGAGCACGACAACGGCGTGCGCGTCACCTCGGTCTATCCGGGACGCACCGCGAGCGCCATGCAGGAGAGGGTCCACCACCAGGAGGGCAAGGAGTACGACCCGTCGCGGTGGATCGACCCCGAGTCGGTCGCGACGACGATCCTCATGGCACTCGACCTGCCGCGCGACGCGGAGGTCAACGACCTGACGGTGCGGCCGGGCCGATGAGCGGAACCACCGACTGCACCGACCACACGGACGCGTACGCGTGGGGCCCGGCGACCGGCGTCGGTTCGATGCCCGGCGGGGACGCCCGGGAGGCCGCGAAGACCGTCACGGGCAGCTTCGAGGACTTCCCGTACCTGGCGGAGCTGCCCGCGCGCGGCCCCGGGGCCGACATGATCGGGCGGACCGCCGGGATGCTCGTCGAGATGTACGTCCACCTCGAACCCAGCGGCTGGCGGTTCGGCGACCGGCCGGGGCGCGACACGCGGCGGGCGCGGTCCTGGCTCGGGGAGGACCTCGACGCGCTGGAGGAGTTCACGCAGGGGTACACGGGGCCGCTCAAGGTGCAGGCCGTCGGCCCGTGGACGCTGGCGGCGGGGCTGGAGCTGCGCGGCGGCGAGGCGGCGCTGGGCGACCCGGGCGCGGTCCGGGACCTCGCGGGATCGCTGGCCGAGGGACTGCGGGCGCACCTGGCGGAGGTGCGGCGGCGGGTCCCGGGCGCCCAGGTGGTGCTCCAGCTCGACGAGCCGTCGCTGACGGCCGTACTGCGCGGGCAGGTCAGGACCGCGAGCGGGTACCGGACGTACCGGGCTGTGGACCGCCAGGTCGTCGAGGGAACGCTGCGGGACGTGACCGGGGCCGCCGGGGGGCCCGTGGTGGTCCATTCCTGCGCGCCGGACGTACCGTTCGCCCTGCTGCGCAGGGCCGGCGCCGCCGGGGTCTCGTTCGACTTCTCGCTGCTCACCGAGCGTGACGAGGAGGTGATCGGTGAGGCGGTGGAAGGCGGTACGCAGCTGTTCGCCGGAATCGTGCCGGGCACCGACACCGCGTTGTCGGACCCGGCCGGTAGCGTCATGGGTGTCAGGACGCTGTGGCGCAGGCTGGGGCTGAATCCTGGGACTCTCGCCGAGTCCCTGGTGATCACTCCGTCGTGCGGGCTCGCGGGGGCTTCTCCCGCGTATGCGCGCGCGGCCCTCGCGCACTGCGCCCGGGCGGCGAGATCACTCGCGGACAACCCTGAGTGACGGGCATCGGAAACGGGAGGACAAGACGGTGGCTGGCGAACAGCACGCGGCGGCGGTACCCGCAGAGGCACGGGAGCGGCACGCACACCTCGCCGAGCAGATCGAGGAGCACCGCTTCCGGTACTACGTGAAGGACCAGCCGGTCGTCAGCGACGCCGAGTTCGACAAGCTGCTGCGGACGCTGGAAGCGCTGGAGGACGAGTATCCGGAGCTGCGTACGCCCGACTCGCCGACCCAGAAGGTCGCGGGGGCGTACGCGACGGAGTTCACGGCGGTCCAGCACCGCGAGCGCATGCTCTCCCTCGACAACGCCTTCGACGACGAGGAGCTCGCGGCCTGGGGCGAGCGCGTGGCGGCCGAGCTGGGCGCCGTGCCGTACCACCTGCTGTGCGAGCTGAAGGTGGACGGCCTCGCGGTCAACCTGACGTACGAGAAGGGGCGGCTGACCCGGGCCGCGACACGGGGCGACGGGCGCACGGGCGAGGACATCACGCCCAACGTCCGTACGATCGCGGGCGTTCCGGAGCGGCTGAAGGGCGACCGTGTCCCGGACCTGGTCGAGATCCGCGGCGAGGTCTACTTCCCGATGGAGAAGTTCCAGGAGCTGAACGCGCGGCTGGTGGCGGCGCAGGACAAGCCCTTCGCCAACCCGCGCAACGCGGCGGCGGGTTCGCTGCGGCAGAAGGACCCCAAGGTCACCGCGGGCCGCCCGCTGCACATGGTGGTGCACGGCATCGGGGCCCGCGAGGGCTTCGGCATCGACCGCCTGTCGCAGGCGTACGAGCTGCTGCGCGAATGGGGCCTGCCGGTCGCGCGGCACAACAAGGTCGTCGAGGACCTCGCGGGCGTACGGGAGTTCATCGCGTACTTCGGCGAGAACCGGCACTCCGTGGAGCACGAAATCGACGGTGTCGTCGTCAAGCTCGACGAGATCCGGCTCCAGGGGCGGCTCGGCTCGACCTCGCGGGCGCCGCGCTGGGCCATCGCCTGGAAGTACGCGCCGGAGGAGGTCAACACCAAGCTGGTCAACATCCGTGTCGGCGTGGGGCGGACGGGCCGTGTGACGCCGTACGCCCAGGTGGAGCCGGTCACGGTCGCCGGTTCCGAGGTCGAGTTCGCCACCCTGCACAACCAGGAAGTGGTGAAGGCCAAGGGCGTGCGCATCGGGGACACGGTGGTGCTGCGCAAGGCGGGTGACGTCATCCCCGAGATCCTGGGGCCCGTGGTCGACCTGCGGGACGGCAGCGAGCGGGAGTTCGTGATGCCGGCGGAGTGCCCCGAGTGCGGTACGCCGCTGAAGGCCATGAAGGAGGGCGACATCGACCTCCGCTGCCCCAACGCCCGTTCCTGCCCGGCACAGTTGCGGGAGCGGCTGTTCTACCTGGCCGGCCGCAAGTGCCTGGACATCGAGAACTTCGGATACGTCGCGGCGGCCGCGCTCACCCGGCCGCTGGAGCCGGCCGAGCCGCCGCTGCGCGACGAGGGCGACCTCTTCGACCTGCGGGCCGAGCAGCTGCTGCCCATCAAGTCGTATGTCCTGGACCAGGATTCGGGCCTTCCCAAGCGGGACCCGAAGACGGGCGAGGAGAAGATAGTGACGTTCTTCGCCAACCAGGAGGGCGAGCCGAAGAAGAACACCCTCGCCATGCTGAAGAACATCGAAGCGGCGAAGGAGCGGCCGCTGGCCCGGATCATCACCGGGCTGTCCGTCCGCCACGTGGGTCCGGTCGCGGCGGAGGCGCTGGCCCGGGAGTTCCGTTCGCTGGAGCGGATCGAGCAGGCGACACAGGAGGAACTGGCCGCCGTGGAGGGCGTCGGACCCACCATCGCCGCCTCGCTCAAACAGTGGTTCGAGGAGGACTGGCACCGGGAGATCCTGCGCAAATGGCGGGCGGCCGGGGTGCGGATGGAGGAAGAGGGCGCCGGTGAGGACCAGGGGCCCCGTCCGCTGGAGGGCCTCACGGTCGTGGTGACCGGGACCCTGCAGAACCACACACGGGATGGCGCAAAAGAGGCGCTCCAGAGCCTCGGTGCGAAAGTGACGGGGTCTGTCTCGAAGAAGACCGGGTTCGTGGTGGTCGGTGACAGCCCCGGTTCGAAGTACGACAAGGCCATGCAGTTGAAGGTGCCGGTCCTCAACGAAGAGGGATTCGCCGTCCTTTTGGCCCAGGGCCCGGAAGCGGCCCGTGAAGCAGCTGTGCCCGCCGAGGAGTAGGCGCGGCGCCGGGCGGGGAAAGGGCCGGTGAGAGGGGAAGAACCGCAGCCGGGATCACCCGTTCAGCGCATAGCAGACGGACAAGGGCGGCTGGGTCGCATTCGGGCAACAGCGGTGGACCGCTGCCCGCGAGAGCCTTCTGCGGCCTACTGTTGAGACGTGCGCCTGTCGTGCGCGGCTGCGATGAGGTGTTCCCTGCTCGTGAAGTGCTCAGGAAGGGCTTGGGGAAGGGCTTTTGTCGTGGTGGCATGACAACGGGGCCATCACGTGGCACGGGCACCGCCGGCTGTGAGAGGGACGCAATGAAACCGACCGAGAGCGCCGACCCGGCCTCACGGCTGCGGCGGTGGGCAGGCGCCCCGAGGGTGCTGCCCGCCGCCGTCGTGACACTGGCCGCCCTCGTCCTGGCCACCGGGGTCTTCGGCGCCGTGACGGGGGACCGCGCGCTGTTCCCCGACGGCGACGTGGGCTGGTCCCTCGCGCTGCTCACCGGAGTCATCGTCGGCCACCTGGTCGCCCTCGGCCGCGACCGGTGGTGGGGCGGCACGGGCTCCGGCGCCGCGCTCACCCTCGCCGTCCTGCTGCTGTACGGCTGGGTGCCCGCCGGTCTGGTCAGCCTGGCCGTGGTGGTGCTGGTCGGCATGGCCCGCAGGCACCGCTGGCGGCAGGGGCTGCTGCACGGCGCGGTGGACATCCTGGGCATAGGCGCCGCAGCGCTCGTGCTGGCCGTGTTCGGCGACGTACCGACCGTCGAGAGGCCCTGGAATCCGCTGGAGTGGGGGATAGGGGCGGTCCCGGAGGTCGCCCTGGCCGCCCTGGCGTATCTCGCCCTCACGCGCGTCCTGCTCTGGTACGCGCTGGCGCCGAGGAGCGGACGGCTGCCGTCGGTCGCCCGGACGGCCCTGTACCGGCAGGGGCTCGTCGCGGTCGCCCTGCTCGGCATCGCACCGCTGATCTGTGTGATCGCGGTGGCGCTGCCCGTTCTGCTGCCGCTGTTCGCCGTACCGCTGATCGCCCTGGACTCCACCCTGTGGATAGCCAGGGCGAGGGCGGAGGAGCAGTTGCGGGACCCGCTGACCGGGCTGCCCAACCGGCAGTGGCTGCTGGAGCGGACCTGGCCCGCGCTGGAGGAGGCCGAGAACACCGGCACCAGGACCGCTCTCGTCCTGATAGACCTCGACCGCTTCAGGGCGGTCAACGACACGCTCGGTCATCTGGCGGGCGACCGGCTGCTGCTGCAGATAGCCGACAGGCTGCGGCTGGCGCTGCCGCGCGGGGCGGAGGCCGCGCGGCTCGGCGGCGACGAGTTCGCGGTCCTGCTCCCGACCGCCGATTCGACGACCAGTGCGCAGCGCGTCGCCAGGCACCTGGTGGCCGAGCTCTCCTCGCCGCTCGATCTGGACGGCCTGACGCTCGTTCTGGAGGCCAGTGCGGGGGTCGCCGTCTTCCCCGACCACGCGCTGGACGCGGAAGGGCTGCTGCGCCGGGCCGACGTGGCGATGTACCAGGCCAAGCGGGACCGTACGGGCGTCGAGGTCTACGAGTCCAAGCGCGACAGCAACACACCGGACCGGCTCGGCCTGCTGGGCGACCTGCGGCGCGCGCTGGACGCGAGCGAGGTCGAGCTCCACTACCAGCCGAAGGTCCGCTTCGACGGGCAGGTGGCCGGCCTCGAAGCGCTGGTCCGGTGGGTGCACCCGGAGCGGGGGCGAGTCCCCCCGGACGAGTTCATCGCCATCGCGGAGTCGTCGGGCCTGATGCCGCACCTGACGGAGTACGTCCTGGAGACCGCGCTCGCGCAGGTCGCGCGCTGGCGGAAGCAGGGGCTGAACACCCCGGTGGCGGTGAACGTGTCGCCGCGCGACGTGCACACGCCCGGGTTCGCCGGCGCGGTGGCGGCGCGGCTGGCCCGGCACGGTGTCCCCGCCGGCTCCCTCCAGCTGGAGATAACGGAGCACGTGCTGCTGGAGGATCCGCAGCGGGCGGCCGACACGCTGGCCGGGCTGACCGGGCACGGCGTGAAGATGTCCCTGGACGACTTCGGCACGGGCTACTCCTCCCTGGTCCACCTCCGCCGGCTCCCGGTGAGCGAGCTCAAGATCGACCGGTCGTTCGTGGCCCGGCTCGCGGTCGACAACGAGGACGCCGAGATCGTCCGCTGCACGGTCGACCTGGCGCACTCGCTGGGCCTGCTGGTGGTGGCGGAGGGCGTCGAGGACGACGAGACGTGGGAGCGGCTGCGGGACCTGGGCTGCGACGCGGTGCAGGGCTGGCTGGTGGCGGCGGCGATGCCGCCGGACGAGGCGACGGCGTGGCTGCTGGCGCGCGGCGAGCGGGGCTGGCACCGGCAGGTGGACCTGGACAGGATCGCCGCGGCGACGGCGGCCCTGGAAGAGGCGGACCACCCGTCCCCCTCCCCGTCCGGCCAGCCGGTGCAGTAGGCCCCCGGAGCCACTCGCGGGGTGTCCGCGGGACATCCACGGGGTATCCGCGGGACATCCGCACGGCTCCGTACGGGCTCCGGGCGGGCCCCGCGCGGCATCCGCGGGGAATCCGTTGCGTGGGCAGGGGCCCGCGACCCATAGGATTGGGCCAAAACCCACACACTCACCCCTGAGGATCGCTGCATGCCTGGCATCACGCGCGAGGAGGTCGCCCACCTCGCACGGCTGGCGCGTCTGGAGCTGAAGGGCGAAGAGCTCGATCACTTCGCCGGTCAGCTCGACGACATCATCGGCGCGGTCGCCCGCGTCTCCGAGGTCGCCGACCAAGACGTACCGCCGACCTCCCACCCGCTGCCGCTGACCAACGTCATGCGCGCGGACGAGGTCCGTCCGTCGCTCACCCCGGAGCAGGCCCTCTCCGGTGCCCCCGCCCAGGAGCAGCAGCGTTTCAAGGTGCCGCAGATCCTGGGGGAGGACTAAACAGTCATGACGGACCACACGCACATCATCAAGCTCACCGCAGCCGAGACCGCCTCGAAGATCGCTTCGGGCGAGCTCACGGCCGTCGAGGTGACCGAGGCCCACCTGGCCCGTATCGACGCCGTCGACGAGAAGGTGAACGCCTTCCTGCACGTCGACCGCGAGGGGGCCCTGGCCCAGGCGCGCGCCGTCGACGCGAAGCGGGAGAACGGCGAGAAGCTCGGCCCGCTGGCCGGCGTGCCGCTCGCGCTCAAGGACATCTTCACCACCGAGGGCGTTCCGACCACGGTCGGTTCGAAGATCCTCGAAGGCTGGATCCCGCCGTACGACGCCACGCTGACCAGGAAGCTCAAGGCGGCCGGCGTCGTCATCCTCGGCAAGACCAACATGGACGAGTTCGCCATGGGGTCCTCCACCGAGAACAGCGCGTACGGCCCGACCGGCAATCCCTGGGACCTGGCCAAGATCCCCGGCGGCTCCGGAGGCGGCTCCGCCGCCGCCCTCGCGTCGTACGAGGCGCCGCTGGCCATCGGCACGGACACCGGCGGCTCCATCCGCCAGCCCGCGGCCGTCACCGGCACCGTCGGCGTCAAGCCGACGTACGGCGGCGTCTCCCGCTACGGCATGGTCGCGTTCTCGTCCTCCCTCGACCAGGGCGGCCCCTGCGCCCGTACGGTCCTGGACGCCGCGCTCCTGCACGAGGTCATCGCCGGGCACGACCCGCTCGACTCGACCTCCATCGACGCCCCGGTCCCGCCGGTCGTCGAGGCCGCCCGGAGCGGCTCCGTCGCCGGCCTGCGCGTCGGCGTCGTCAAGCAGTTCCGCGGCGAGGGCTACCAGGCCGGTGTCCTCCAGCGCTTCGACGAGTCCGTCGAGCTGATGCGCGGGCTCGGCGCCGAGATCGTGGAGCTGGACTGCCCGTCCTTCGACCTCGCCCTCTCCGCGTACTACCTCATCGCACCCTCCGAGGCGTCCTCCAACCTGGCCCGCTTCGACGCCATGCGCTACGGCCTGCGGGTCGGCGACGACGGCACGAAGTCCGCCGAGGAGGTCACCGCCCTCACCCGTGAGGCCGGCTTCGGCGACGAGGTCAAGCGCCGGATCATCCTCGGTACGTACGCGCTCAGCTCCGGCTACTACGACGCGTACTACGGATCCGCCCAGAAGGTCCGCACGCTCATCACGCAGGACTTCGAGAAGGCCTTCGAGAAGGTCGACGTGATCGTCTCGCCGACCACGCCCACCACCGCCTTCCCGATCGGCGAGCGCGCCGACGACCCGATGGCGATGTACCTCGCGGACCTGTGCACGATCCCGACCAACCTGGCCGGCAACGCCGCCATGTCGCTGCCCTGCGGCCTCGCGCCCGAGGACGGCATGCCGGTCGGCCTGCAGATCATCGCCCCGGCCATGAAGGACGACCGTCTCTACAAGGTCGGCGCCGCCGTCGAGGCGGCCTTCGTGGAAAAGTGGGGCCACCCGCTGCTCGAGGAGGCACCGTCGCTGTGAGTGCAATGACCAAGGCCAAGGGCTTCAAGAAGTCCAAGACCGGTTTGTATCTGTCGATCGGCACGACGGCCTTCGGCGCGCTCGGAGTGCTCAAGCAGGCCAAGCAGGCCCGCTTCGAGAACGACACGCTCCGGCTCGTCGACGCCGTTTTCTCCGCTGCCGCCATCGCCACCGGTGTCGCTCTGCTCTACCGCGAGCTGAAGCGCCTCGGCGACGACGACGTTCTGCTGGGCTGAGAGGGAAAGTTTCACCGTGACCGTCACTGAACTGGTGTCGTACGAGGACGCCCTCGCGACCTACGACCCCGTCATGGGCCTGGAGGTCCATGTCGAGCTCGGCACAAAGACGAAGATGTTCTGCGGCTGCTCCACGGAGCTGGGCGCGGACGCCAACTCGCAGACCTGCCCCACCTGCCTGGGTCTGCCCGGCTCGCTCCCGGTCGTCAACGCGATCGGCGTCGAGTCGGCCGTCAAGATCGGCCTCGCGCTCAACTGCGAGATCGCCGAGTGGTGCCGCTTCGCCCGGAAGAACTACTTCTATCCGGACATGCCGAAGAACTTCCAGACCTCCCAGTACGACGAGCCGATCGCCTTCAACGGCTACCTGGACGTCCAGCTGGAGGACGGCGAGATCTTCCGGGTGCAGATCGAGCGCGCCCACATGGAGGAGGACACCGGCAAGTCGCTGCACGTCGGCGGCGCGACGGGCCGTATCCACGGCGCGTCCCACTCCCTGCTGGACTACAACCGGGCCGGCATCCCGCTCATCGAGATCGTCACCAAGCCGATCGAGGGCGCGGGCGAGCGCGCCCCCGAGGTCGCGAAGGCGTACGTCGCCGAGCTCCGCGAGCTCATCAAGGCGCTCGGCGTCTCCGAGGCGCGCATGGAGCAGGGCCAGATGCGCTGCGACGTGAACCTCTCGCTGCGGCCGCACGGCCGCGAGGAGTTCGGTACGCGCTCCGAGACGAAGAACGTCAACTCGCTGCGCTCGGTCGAGCGCGCCGCCCGCTTCGAGATCCAGCGGCACGCCGCGGTGCTCTCCTCCGGCGGCACGATCGTGCAGGAGACCCGGCACTTCCACGAGGAGGACGGCTCCACCACGGCCGGCCGCATCAAGGACAACGCCGAGGACTACCGGTACTTCCCGGAGCCCGACCTGGTCCCCGTGGCCCCCTCCCGCGAGTGGGTCGAGGAGCTCCGCAAGGGGCTGCCCGAGCTGCCGCGGGTACGCCGCAACCGCCTCCGCGAGGAGTGGGGCGTCAGCGAGCACGACATGCAGTCGATCCTGAACGCCGGCGCCATCGACCCGATCGTCGCCACGATCGAGGCCGGCGCGGACGCCGCTTCGGCACGCAAGTGGTGGATGGGCGAGCTGGCCCGCAACGCCAACGAGTCGGGCCGCGACCTCGCGTCGCTGCCGATCACGCCCGAGCAGGTCGCCCGTGTCACCGCCCTGGTGAAGGAGGGCTCGCTCAACGACAAGCTGGCCCGCCAGGTCATCGAGGGCGTCCTCGCGGGCGAGGGCGGCCCGGACGACGTCGTCGAGAAGCGCGGCCTGAAGGTCGTCTCGGACGAGGGCGCGCTGTCCACGGCCGTCGACGAGGCGATCGCCGCCAACGCCGGGATCGCGGACAAGATCCGCAGCGGCAAGGTCGCGGCGGCCGGCGCCCTGGTCGGCGCGGTCATGAAGGCCACCCGGGGCCAGGCGGACGCGGCGCGCGTGCGTGAGCTGGTTCTTGAGCGGCTTGCCCCGAAGGAATAACGGAGCACAGCCTGGAGAAGCCGGGCGTCGAGGGCTGACGTTCCCGGCCCGTACGCAGGTGAAGAAGGGGCGGCGCACCGGTGAGGACCGGTGCGCCGCCCCTTCCGCGTGCCCGCGCCCGGCCGGTGGCACGGCCGGGCGCCGAGGACGTTCACCGGTGCGCCGTCCGCAGGCCTTCCTTCCGCCACGGAAGGTGATTAGCGTCCCCGCCGTCACACCTGACTCGGGAGGATCAATTGGCCACTGACATTTCACGGCGACGGCTGTTCGCACTCGGCGGGGGAGCGCTCGGCGCGGCCGCCGCGGGGTCCGTGCTGCCCCCGTCGCTCCAGGCCGCGCTGGCCGCGGAGCCGCCGTCCGGCGGGCTGGGCGCCGTCCGGCACGTGGTCGTCCTGATGCAGGAGAACCGGTCCTTCGACCACTACTTCGGGACCCTGCGCGGGGTACGGGGATTCGGCGACCGCAACGCCGTGGAGCTCCCGTCGGGGAAGCCGGTCTTCGAGCAGCCCGGGCCGCTGCGCACCGTCCTGCCCTTCCCCGTACGGGACGCGGCCGAGGCGCAGAAGAAGGACCTCCAGTACATAGGCGACCTCGACCACTCCTGGGGCGGTGGCGCCAAGGCCTGGAACCAGGGCTGGATGGACGGCTGGGTGTCGGCCAAGACCGGCGCCACCATGGCGTACTACGACCGCCGCGACCTGCCGATGCACTACGAGCTCGCGGACACGTTCACCATCTGCGACGCCTACCACTCGTCGATCCACACGTCCACGAGCCCGAACCGCAACCACCTGTGGAGCGGCTGGACCGGGTTCGAGGCCGACGGCAGCCGGGCCGTCACCAACGCGGCGTACGCCGAGGGCAGCCATCCCGGCTACCCGTGGCCGACGTACGCGGAGCGGCTGGAGAAGGCGGGCCGCAGCTGGAAGACGTACACGGAGTGGGAGAACTTCACCGACAACAACATCGAGTTCTTCACGACCTTCAAGAAGATCGCCCGCAAGGCGCTGGCGAAGGCTCCCGGCGGCTTCACCTACATGGAGGCCTTCTACGCCAAGGTCCGCGACACGGACGACGCCGCCGAGCGCGAGCGGCTGCTCGCCGCACTGGACGAGGGCGTGGCCACGCTGAGCGGCGAGGAGCGCTCGCTCTTCGAGCGCGGACTGCGGCGCGTCGAGACGGGCGGGCTCGCCGATCACTTCCGGGCCGACGTGGCGGCGGGCAAGCTGCCGGAGGTGTCGTACCTGGTGCCCTCGGCGGTCGACTCCGAGCACCCCGGCTCCTCGTCGCCGGTCGCCAGCGCCTCGCTCGTCTACCAGGTGCTGGACGCGCTCGCCTCGCACCCGGACGTCTGGCGGCACACCGTCGTGCTGATCAACTACGACGAGAACGACGGCTTCTTCGATCACGTCCCGCCGCCCGTCCCGCCCGCGGACAACACCGACGAGCGGTGGCAGGGCCGCCCGACCGGGCTCGGCATCCGGGTCCCGATGCTGGTGGTCTCGCCGTGGACCGTCGGCGGGTACGTCTGCTCCGAGGTCTTCGACCACACCTCCGTGATCCGCTTCCTGGAGCGGTGGACGGGTGTGGAGGAGCCCAACATCACGCCCTGGCGCCGGACCGTCACCGGCGACCTGACCTCCGCGTTCGACTTCAAGCGCGGACGCCGGCAGCCCGAGGTGGAGCGGCCGGGGGCGATTCCGCCGTTCACGGGGCGCTGGCGGCCCGTGCCCCCGCTGGAGCAGCACATGCCCGTGCAGGAGGAGGGGACGCGCCCCGCGCGTCCGCTGCCGTACCAGCCGGACGCCCACGGCAGGGCCGAAGGCGGCGTCTTCAAGGTCACGCTCAGCAACACGGGGCGCGCGAGCGCGCACTTCGCCCTCTACCCGTACGCCGGTGAGTTCGCCGTCCCGCAGCACCGGGACGTAAGGGGCACGGCGCGGTGGGACGTACCCCTCGCCAAGGACGCCTACCGCTTCACGATCACCGGGCCGAACGGTTTCCGCCGCGAGTTCGCCGGTACGGAGGCGGGCGCCGCCGAGGTCTCCTCGTACCTCGACGCACGCGACCGTGACCTGCATCTCACCCTCGTCAACCGGGGCGGGGAGCCGCTGACCTTCACCGTGCGGACGCTCGCGTACGCCGACGAGGCCGACCTCGACGAGAGGCGTCCCCGCGAGGTCACGGTGAAGCCGGGCCGCAGTCGCACCGTGGTGCACTCGGCCGCCGACGCGCACGGCTGGTACGACCTGGACATCACCGTTACGGGCGACGACGCTTTCCGCAGGCGCCTCATGGGGCACATCGAGAACGGGCGTGCGAGCGTTTCGGGCTGAAGCGCCGGGGGTGCGCGGGAGCCCGGGGCCGCGGCCCGGCCTCCCGCGCCGGCGTGCCGGCCAGCACATGTGAGTAAGCACACGAAAGGGACAATTGATCAGTTTTAGGTGTCAGAGTGGCTGAGCGTAGGTCATGAGGTCTTTGCGGGCTGTTGTTCCCTGTGAAGAGCCACGAACCCCAGGGAGCCAGTCCGTTGGCAGCAATCGCACGGTGGTGCGTCAGGCACCGTTTCGCCGCAGTCCTGCTGTGGCTGCTCGCGCTCGGCACAGTGGCCGGAGCCGCAGGCGTCGCCGGTTCGGCGTACACCAACGACTACGAGGTGCCCGGCACCCCGTCGGGCCGCGCCACCGCCCTCCTCGACGCCGGATTCGACGGCGGGGGAGGTGACGGCAACACCGTCGTCTGGCACACCGCGGGCCGCACCACCGTCCAGGCCGCCGGAGTCCAGCAGTCGATGACGCGGACGCTCGACGCCATCGAGGACCTCCCCGGCGTCGCGACCGTCATCAGCCCGTACGAGCGCGAGGGCGCGGGCCAGACCAGCCCCGACGGGCACACCGCCTACGCCACCGTCACCTTCGACGCGCAGGCCGACGACGCGCTCGAGCGGCAGGCCAAGGCCGTCGTGGACACCGCCAAGGACGCGGAGACCGACGAACTCCAGGTGGAGCTCGGCGGCAGCGCCGTGGCCCTCACCGAGACATCGGCCGGGCACGTCAGCGAGATCGTCGGGGTCGTGGTCGCGGCCGTCGTCCTCTTCGTCGCGTTCGGCTCGCTCGCCGCCAGTCTGCTGCCCATCGCCACCGCCCTGGTCAGCGTCGGCACCGCGTACGCGGGCATAGTGCTGCTCGGCCACGTCATGACGGTCGCCGACTTCGCGCCGATGCTCGGCATGCTGGTCGGGCTCGGCGTCGGCATCGACTACGCCCTGTTCATCGTCACCCGGCACCGCAGGGGACTGCGCCGCGGCCTGTCCGTCACCGAGGCGGCGGTGAACGCGGTCGCCACGACCGGCCGCGCGGTCGTCTTCGCGGGCGCCACCGTCTGCATCGCCCTCCTCGGCATGCTGATATTGCGGCTGTCCTTCCTCAACGGCGTCGCGATCGCCGCCTCGCTCACCGTCGTCCTCACCGTCGCCGCCTCGGTGACCCTGCTGCCCGCCCTGCTCTCCCTCATCGGCACGAGGGCGCTCAGCCGCCGCGAGCGCAGGCAGCTCGCCGAGCACGGCCCGCAGCCCGAACTTCCCACCGGCTTCGCCGCCCGCTGGTCCGCCTTCGTCGAGCGCCGGCCCAAGCTGCTGGGCGCCGTCGCCGCGGTCGTCATGCTGGTCCTCGCGCTGCCGACGCTCTCGCTCCGCCTGGGCACGTCCGACCAGGGCAACAACCCGGCGTCCACGACGACCCGCGCGGCGTACGACCTGCTCGCCGAAGGCTTCGGCCCCGGCAGCAACGGCCCGCTGACGCTCGTCACCGAAGTCGACGGCGCCGCCGACCGTGCCGCCATGGACGCCCTGGAAGGCACCGTACGCGCCACCGAGGGCGTCGCGTCCGTCAGCCCGGTCACGTACAACGGCAGCGGCGACACGGCGGCCCTCACCGTCGTACCGCAGTCGTCGCCGCAGTCGCAGGACACCAGCGAACTCGTCGACCGGCTGCGCGACAGCGTCCTGCCCCAGGCCCAGCAGGGCACGTCGCTCGACGTGTACGTCGGCGGGGTGACCGCGAGCTACGACGACTTCGCCGAGGTCATCGTCGGCAAGCTGCCGCTCTTCGTCGGCGCCGTGATCGCGCTCGGCTGCGTCCTGCTGCTGCTCGCCTTCCGCAGCATCGGCATCCCGCTCAAGGCCGCGCTGATGAACGTGCTCGCCGTCGCCTCCTCCTTCGGAGTCGTCGTGGCCGTCTTCCAGTGGGGCTGGGGGAGCGAGCTGCTCGGCCTCGGCAGCGCGGGACCGATCGAGCCGTTCCTGCCGGTGATCATGGTGTCGGTGCTCTTCGGGCTCTCGATGGACTACCAGGTCTTCCTGGTCAGCCGGATGTACGAGGAGTGGCTGGAGACCGGCGACAACCGGCGGGCGGTGCGCGTCGGCCTCGCCGAGACCAGCCGTGTGATCAACTCCGCTGCCGTGATCATGATTTCGGTCTTCCTGGCCTTCGTGCTCAGCGGCGACCGCGTGATCGCGATGTTCGGCATCGCGCTGGCGGCGGCGGTCGCCCTGGACGCGTTCGTTCTCCGTACGCTCCTGGTGCCCGCTCTGATGCACATGCTGGGCGGTGCCAACTGGTGGCTGCCGCGCCGGCTCGACCGGTGGCTGCCGCGTATCAGCATCGAACCCCCCGAGCGCGGCGTCGCGCATGAAAAGATCGACGCACAGCGCACGGGCGAGTCGGAGGACTCCCAGCAGCTCGTGCCCTAGCCGGCAAGGAGCAGGATGTTCGCGATACCGCTGGGTGACGACGCCGAACTGCGCCCCCTGGAACCGTGGCGGGCCGAGGAGTACCTGGCCCACATGGACCGGGGGCGCGAGTACATCGGCCGGTACATCGGGCTGGCGGCGGCCGCCACGGACCTCGGTTCGGCGCGGTCCTTCCTCCAGTCGTACGCCGACAAGCAGGCCGCCGACACCGGCCGGATCTACGGCATCTGGCGCGAGGGCACGCTCGTCGGCGGGGTCCTCTTCCGGATCTTCGACGCCTCGACGGGCAACTGCGAGGTGGGCTGCTGGCTGGAGGAGTCCGCGGTGGGCCGCGGCCTGGTCACCCGCGCCGCGCGGGTGCTGATCGACTGGGCGGTGGACGAGCGCGGAATGCACCGCGTCGAGTGGAGGGCGTCCTCCGCGAACACCGCGAGCGTCAATGTCGCGAAGCGGCTGGGGATGACACGGGACGGCGTACTGCGCGAAAGCTCCCCCTACCAGGGGGTACGGCACGACGTGGAGATCTGGTCGGTGCTGGCGGGGGAGTGGCGCGAGGCGCGTTAAGGGGGCTCTCAGAAACGGCACCTAGCGTGCGGCGTATGACAGTCACAGCCCGTACCGAGTCCGACGAAGCCGCCGCCGCAGACGCGTCCGAGCAGGGCGAGGAGAAGATCGCCGCAGAAGAGACCAGTAAGGCTGCTGACGCCGAGAACGCCGGTGCCGGCGACGGGAACGACGCCGACGCCGACGAGAACGCCGACGACGGGAACGAGGCCGCGGACGCGGACGCCTCGGACAAGGCTCCGCGCGTCTCCTCCGGCGTCGGCGCCGGCGCCGCCGCGGTGCTCTCCACCGTGCTCGGCTTCGCCGCCCTCACCGGCACCTGGACCGGCCGTGTCGCCGCCGAGCGCCAGACGCTCATCGGCCAGCTGGGGACCACGCAGACCGACAGCCCCGCCGACCAGGTCGCCGCGCTGTACGGCAACGGCTGGCACATGACCGCCCTCGTCAACGGCGGCTTCGCACTGCTCGCCCTGGTCGTCGCGGTCGTGGTGCTGGTCCGCCCGGCATTCGGTACGCCCGGCAGTACCCACCCCTTCGGCTGGGTCCGCTCCTTCGCCTGGGCGGGCTTCGCCCTCGGCGTCCTCGGACTGCTCGTCTCCGCCGGGATGTACTTCGACCTCTTCGCCGCCATGCCGGTGCCGCCGGTGGCGGAAACGGGCGCCGGAGCAGGCCAGTAGGGCATCCGCACCAGGGGCCTTAGGGACGTACGTACACCTGCGCGTACGTCCCTAAGGCCCTTCGTGCCGCCAAGATGCGGCACTCTCCCGATGTGCCGGAACCCCCTGGGAAGCGAAAGTCGAGACATCGCGGAAAGCGATGCCGACACACCGCTCACCGAGGAGAACCCGATGTTCCAGCACGAGCTCCAGCAGCAGTACGCGGCCGAACTGATGCGCCGGGCCGCCGCCGAACGCCTCGTACATCAGGCCGCCAAGGCCCGTCGGGCCGCCCGCAGGGCCGGCCGCGCTTCCGGGGAGAACACACCGGAAGGGCCGGTGAGTTCACTGCGCAACCGCTTCGCGCGGGCCGCGTGACGGCGTGACGGCGTGAAGGACACGGGATGACGATCACGCCTTCCGCGAGCGCCATAATGGGTCCCGCGTTGTCGGACCCCTGTGCGATGCTCAGCGGTGTGGAAACCAGGTCCGTCAGCCCGGTGTTCGTCGGCCGCGCCGGCGAACTGGCCCAGCTCACCGATGCGCTCGCCCGCGCCACCGCGGGCGAGCCGCAGGCGCTGCTCGTGGGCGGTGAGGCCGGGGTGGGCAAAACCCGCCTCGTCGAGGAGTTCTTCGCGGCGGCCTGCCGGCAGGACGTCGTCGTCGCGGTGGGCGGCTGCGTCGAGATCGGCGCCGACGGGCTGCCGTTCGCGCCGTTCTCCACCGCGCTGCGCACCCTGCGGCGCAGGCTCCCCGACGAGGTCGCCGCCGCGGCCGCGGGCCAGGAGGACGAACTGGCCCGGCTGCTGCCCGAACTCGGCGAGACCGCCCGCGACCAGCACAGCGAAGACGGCATGGCGCGCCTCTTCGAGCTGACCGTCCGCCTCCTGGAGCGCATCACCGCGGACCGTACGGTCGTCCTCGCCCTGGAGGACCTGCACTGGGCCGACACCTCCACCCGCCACCTCCTCGCCTACCTCTTCCGTACGCTGCGGCGCGGGCGCCTCGTCGTCATCGGCACCTACCGCGCGGACGACATCCACCGCCGCCACCCGCTGCGCCCCCTCCTCGCCGAACTCGACCGGCTGCGCACCGTCCGGCGCATCGAGCTGGCCCGCTTCAACCGCTCGGAAGTGCACCGACAGTTGACCGGCATCCTCGCCACCGAACCGGAAGCGGCTCTGGTCGAAGAGGTCTTCACCCGCTCCGACGGCAACGCGTTCTTCGTCGAGGAACTGGCCTGCTGCATCGGGACCGGCTGCACCGCGGGCCTGAGCGACTCGCTGCGCGACATCCTGCTCGTACGGGTCGAAGCGCTGCCCGACGACGCCCAGAAGGTCGCCAGGATCGTCGCCGAGGGCGGCTCCACCGTCGAGTACCGGCTGCTGCTCGCCGTCGCCCGGCTCCCCGAGGACGAGCTGATCGAGGCGCTGCGGGCCGCCGTGGGCGCCAATCTGCTCCTCGCGACGCCGGACGGCGACGGCTACCGCTTCCGGCACTCCCTGGTCCGCGAGGCGCTCAGCGACGACCTGCTGCCCGGCGAGCGCTCCCGCCTCAACCGGCGGTACGCCGAAGCGCTGGAGGCGGACCCCACGCTCGTGCCGGCCGACGAGTACGCCACGCGTCTCGCCAGCTACTGGTACGCCGCGCACGACGCGGCCAAGGCGCTTCCCGCCGTGCTGAAGGCATCCGTCGAGGCGCGCCACCGCCACGCCTACGCCGAACAGCTGCGCCTCCTGGAGCGCGCCATGGAGCTGTGGGACGACGCCCCCGCCGACGTCCGCGCGGTGCTGCGCCCCCTCGACTACGCCGGGGTCTACCCGCCCTGCGGCTGCGCCCCCGCGACCACGCCCCTGCGCTACCTCGACCTCATGGCGGAGGCCACCGTCGCCGGCCGGTTCGGCGGTGAGCGCGAACGGGCGCTCAAGATCGCGAAGAAGGCGCTGCGGATCCTGGAGGGCGAGGACGACCCCCTGCGCGAAGCCTGGTTCTGGGTCCAGCGCGCCAGGATGGTGTCGAACCTCGCGCGGGGCGACGGCTGGTCCGAGCTGGCCACCGCGCGGGACCTCGTGCGCGGGCTGCCGCCGTCCGCCGTCCACGCGGAGGTGCTGGCCCAGGTGGCGGGCTGGGGCATGCTGCACGAGCCAGGCCCGGAGACTCTGGTCGCCGCCGAACAGGCCGTGGAGTACGCGCGCATGGTCGGCGCCCGGGACATCGAACTCACCGCGCGGACCACGCTGGGCGGCCTGATGGTCGACTCGGGTGACGTCGAAGGCGGCCTCGCCGTGCTGTACGCCGTCAAGGAGCAGGCGGCCGGGCAGGGCCTGGCCAGCGTGGCGGGCCGCGTCTATGTCAACCTCCCCTCCCACCTGGAGTCCGTGGGGCGCTCCCGGGAGGCGGTCGCCGTTGCGGAGGAAGGTCTCGCCTTCTCCCGGAAGTACGGCCTCGCGGACAACGAAGCCTGGGTCCGCGGAAACCTCGCCGAGTCGCTCGCCTCCCTCGGGCGCTGGAGCGAGGCGGTCGAGCACGCCGTGGGCATCGAGCGCGCCTCCGTGCCCAGCACCAAGCCCCGCGGCGTCGCCGCCTGGATACGGGCCGACGTGGCGCGGGCCCGCGGCGAACTGACCGAGGCCGACGAGCAGTCGGCGGCCGCCCGCGCGTACTTCGGCAGCCACGACCCGATGCCCCAGCACGACCTCCCGCTGCACAAGGTCGAGCTGACCATCGCCGCCGCCCGCGGCCGCATCCTGGAGGTCCGCGCGGCACTGGCGCAGACCGTCTCGGCGGGTTTCCCGCTCGGCACGCACCGCTACGCCTGGTTCCTGCTGGCCGAAGCCGCCGCCGCCGAGACGGACGCGCGCGGCCTCCCGGCGGCGGACGCGGGCCGGACCGAGGCCCTGGAGCTGATCCGCTCCGGAACGAAGCTGCTGGCCACGCCGGCGCCGCTCTGGCACGCGTACGAACGCTGGGTCCGCGCCGAGGTGCGCCGGGCCGAGGGCCGCGCCACCCCGGACGACTGGGCCGGTGTCGTCACCGCGTTCGAGCCCCTGGAGCGCCCGTACGACCTGGCCCGCGTCCGCCTGCGCTGGGCGGAGTCCCTGCTCGCGGCCTCCGTCACGGGCGGCGGCGACGCCCGGAGCGGTGCGGTGAGCCTCCGCGAGCCGGACGCCGGCGAACGTGTGCGGGCCACCGAGCTGCTCCGGCTGGTCCGGGCCGCGGCGGAGCACCTGGGCGCCCGTCCGCTCGGCGAGAGCGTCGCGCTGCTCGCCCAGCGCGCCCGCCTCTCGCTGACCCGGGCCCCCGAAGTCCCGGAGCTGACCGCGAGCCCGGCCGAGTCGCTGGGCCTGACCCCCCGTGAACAGGACGTACTGCGCCTGGTCGCGGCCGGCCGCAGCAACCGGCAGATCGCCGAAGAGCTCTACATCTCACCCAAGACGGCGAGCGTCCACGTCTCCCACATCCTGGCCAAACTGGGCGTCTCCGGCCGGGGCGAGGCCGCCGCGGTGGCTCACCGCCTGCGGCTCTTCACCGACGTGCCGGAACGGGCCGAGGCAGCAGCCGGGTGACGGGTGCCGGGTGTGCTCGCGGCGGCCGGGCCGGCCGGTTCCGTACCAGGGGCTACTTCACCTCCAGGTTCAGGATCCGGTCGTCGCCCGGCCCCGGTGTGCCCCGGGTGTCCGTCTCGTTCGTGACGAGCCACAGCTTGTCGCCGCCGGCCGCCACCACCGTGCGCAGCCGGCCGTACTTCTCCTCCAGGAACGGCTGAGGGCCGGCCACCGGCTCCGTACCGTCCAGCGGAATCCGCCACAGCCGCTCGCCGCGCAGGCCCGCCATCCAGACCGAGCCCGCGGCGTACGCGATACCGCTCGGCGATGCCTCGGACGTCTTCCACTGCGCGACCGGGTCGACGAATCCCTCCTTGCCGCCCTTGCCCTCGACCTCCGGCCAGCCGTAGTTCCGGCCCGGCCGGATCTGATTGAGCTCGTCCCAGGTGTTCTGGCCGAACTCGGCGGCCCACAGCCGCTTCTCGCTGTCCCAGGCCAGGCCCTGCACATTGCGGTGCCCGTAGGAGTAGACGACCGAGTCCGCGTCCGGATTGCCGTGCACCGGATCACCGTCCGGGGTCATCCGCAGGATCTTGCCGCCCAGCGACTCCTTGTCCTGCGCCAGTCCCGTGTCACCCGTCTCCCCCGTCCCGGCGTAGAGCATCTTGTCCGGGCCGAAGGCGATCCGTCCGCCGTTGTGGACCATGCCCTTCGGGATGCCTCTGAGGATGGTGTCCGGGGCGCCCAGCTGCTGCCCGGCGGGCTTCTCCTCGTCGTACGCCAGGCGGGCGATGCGGTTGTCGGACGCGGTGGTGAAGTACGCGTAGACCATGTGGTCCGAGGCGAAGGACGGTGAGACGGCCAGGCCCATGAGCCCGCCCTCCCCGTCCGGCGCGACCCCCGCCACCGAGCCGGCCTCCGTCTTCCTGCCGCTCTCGCCGTCGATCCGCGTGATGGTCCCCTCGTCGCGCGAGGAGACCAGCAGGTCGCCGTCCGGCAGCGGGGCCAGCCCCCAGGGCGACTTGAGGTCCTCGGTGAGGGTGCTCACCACCTTGACCGACCCCTTGGCGGGCGGCGGCTCGGCGCGGGACCCGGGACCGGCCGCGTCGCCCGACGGCGACGGGGACCCACCGCCCGGGGCCTCGGAAGCCGGTGCGGAACTCTTCCGGCCGCCCGGCGCGTTCTCGTCCGGGCCGGAACACCCCGCCGCGAGCAGGAGAACGGCTGCAGCCACTACAGCTGTCACAGCAGGACGTTGCACGGTACGCATCCCTTCGACGGCCGGCAGTCGTCACCGGCGGCGGCTCTCACTCTTCATACACCGCCGCCGTCCCGCAGGTTCCGTTCCCGGCCGGACCGGCCGGCCGGGTCAGTCCCACGAACCCCGCGCCGACGGCAGGGCCGCTATCTCCGCGAGATCCTCCGCCGTGAGCCGCAGCGCCGCCGCCCTCGCGTTCTGTACCGCCCACCGCTCCCGCTTGGTCCCCGGCACCGGCACCACATGACGCCCGCACGCCAGCACCCACGCCAGCGCCACCTGCGCCGGAGTCGCGCCGTGCCGCCCGGCGACCCGCCGCAGACCCGCCACCACCGGCTGGTTCGCCGCCATCATCTCGGCGGTGAACCGCGGATGCCTGGCCCGTACGTCGTCCGGCTCGAAACCCTGCCCCGGCTTGAGCGTCCCCGTCAGGAAGCCGTTGCCCAGCGGCATGGCGGCCAGGAAACCGACGCCCCGCGCCTCGCACCACGGCAGCAGCGCCGCCAGCGCCTCCGGCGACCACACCGAGAGTTCGGCCTCCACCGCGCTCACCGGGAAGACCTGCTGCACGCGCTCCAGCTGACGAATCGTTTCGTCGTACATCCGTGCCCCGGAACGCCGCGACGCCCGCGCCCCCACCGCGCATATCCCGAGCGCCCGCACCTTCCCCGCCCCGACCAGGTCCGCCATCGCACCCCAGGTCTCCTCGACCGGCACCTCCGGATCCGGCCGGTGCAGCTGGTAGAGGTCGATCACATCGGTCTGCAGCCGCCGCAGAGAGGCGTCGCAGGCCCGCCGTACGTACCCCGGGCGCCCGTTGGCGACGATGTGCTGGTCACCGACGAGCAGCCCGCACTTGGTCGAGACGAAGGCATCGGCGCGCCGCTCCCTGAGCACCCGCCCCAGCAGCAGCTCGTTGGTGAACGGCCCGTACATGTCGGCAGTGTCGAGCAGGCTCGTCCCCTGGTCGAGCGCCGCGTGCACGGTACGGAGCGACCGGTCCCCGCGCTGCTGCGAACCGGTGTACGCCCAGCTCATCGGCATGCATCCGAGTCCGATCGCGCCCACTTCGAGCGCTGCCGCACCGATTGTCCTGCGCTCCAACTCCCCGTACCCCTCCCTCTGCCGCTCCCCAAACTAACCTCTGTGCCTCCCGGTCCTTCGCATAGCCTCCTGACCATGACTTCAGACGTATGGCTCCCCGTCCCCGCCGCCGGGATCGAAGGGCTCCCCGCGGGCTTCGACTACCGCTTCTGGGACGGTGGCCAGGACTTTCCCGCCGACCCCGCCGACTGCGCCTTCTACGTGGTCCCCTACATGAAGGGCCCCGAGATCGCGGTGCGCCCGCTCGCCGCGATGACGTCCCTGCGCGCCGTCCAGACGCTCTCCGCGGGCATAGACCACGTCCAGCCCGGCCTCGCCGACCTGCACGCGGGCGTGCACCTGTGCAACGCCCGCGGTGTCCACGAGGCCAGCACCGCCGAGCTCACCCTCGCCCTGGTCCTCGCCTCGCTGCGCGGCATCCCCGGTTTCGTGCACGGCCAGGACAAGGAGGAGTGGCGGGCAGGCTTCTACCCCGCGCTCGCCGACAAGTCCGTACTCATCGTCGGTTACGGCTCCATCGGCGCCGCCATCGAGGACCGGCTCACGCCTTTCGAGTGTGCGCGGGTGGCGCGCGTCGCGCGCTCCGCCCGTACAACGGAGCGCGGCCCCGTGCACCCACTGGCCGACCTCCCCGGACTGCTGCCCGGGGCGGACGTCGTGATTCTCTCCACCCCGCTCACCGAGGAGACCCAGGGGCTGGTGAACGCCGGCTTCCTGTCCCGCATGAAGGACGGAGCGCTGCTCGTGAACGTCGCCCGGGGCCCCGTCGTCGACACCAAGGCCCTCCTCGCCGAGCTCGAATCGGGCCGGCTGCGCGCCGCCCTCGACGTCACCGACCCCGAGCCCCTTCCCGCAGGTCATCCCCTCTGGCACGCGCCCGGCGTCCTCATCAGCCCCCATGTCGGCGGCAGCACCTCGGCGTTCATGCCCCGCGCCAAGCGCCTGATGGCCGACCAGCTGACCCGGTTCGCCGCCGGTGAACCGCTGCGCAACATCGTCCTCACCACTCACTGACACCGGCTCACGAACACGTTCCGAAGTCACCCGGATGCACCGCGTGCCGCCCACTCCGCTGATCGTCACGGAGCGTAGAGAACCTATGTCCCTGAGTGACGAGACTGGTGTATCGTCCGGACCAAGGGGCTGCGCCGCGCGATGTCACGGCGCTGGGGAGCGACCGGACTGTGAGGGGGGCGACGGGCGATGCACGGCGAATGGACCACCGATCCGACGCGGCAGGGCCACCGACGACAACCCTCGTACGATCCGGCGGACAGGCACGGCCCGCAGGTGCTTCCCGCACTTGCGGTACCCGGGACGCGGCGCCTCAGGGTGGCCCGGTGAGTGCCCCCGGAGCGCTCCTCGCCCGGTACCAGGGGCCCGGCAGCGGAGCGGGCCTGCTCTGCCGGCTCGCGCTCGCCCTCGTCTGCGGGGCCTATGCCATCGGCGCGGCCCTCGGCTGGGGGTCCGCCCGGGTCGCGCTCATCATGGGCGACTTCGGCCTCGCCGCCGCCGCCCTGGTCGCGGCGGTCTCCTGTTTCCTCTACGCACGCGCGCGAGAGAGCCGCTTCCGGCCCGCCTGGCTGCTGTTCGCGGTCTCCTCCGCGATGGCGGCGTGCGGGAACGCCGTCTGGGGCTGGTACGAAGTGGTGCTGGGCCGCGAGGTCCCCTCGCCCTCGGCCGCCGACTTCTTCTTCCTCTGCTTCGGCCCGCCGGCCATCGTCGGCCTGCTCGTCCTGGCCAAACGCCCCGTCACCCGGGCCGGCTGGGTGTGCCTCGCGCTCGACTCCTGGCTCATCGGCGGCTCGCTGCTCACGCTCTCCTGGAGCCTGGCCCTCGCGCACACCGCGCATTTCCAGGCCGAGAGCGTGGCCCACGCCGCTCTCTCCCTCGCCTACCCGCTGCTCGACATCGTGCTGGTCAGCATGGTGCTCGCGCTGCACTTCCGGCGCTCCAGCGCCAACCGCGCGGCGGTCAACACCGCGATAGCCGCCCTGGCCATGACCGTGCTGTGCGACGCGCTGTTCACCTCGCCCCTGCTGCGGGAGAACTACCGCTCGGGCCAGCTCCTCGACGCCGGCTGGTTCGCCGGCTCGCTGCTCCTCGCCTACGCGCCCTGGGGCGCGCGCCGCGCGGCGCGGCGGGGCCAGGGCGCTCCGTACCACCGGGGCACGCGCCATCCGGGCAGCCGTCCCATCAGCGGCTCACTGTCCGCCCTCACGCCGTACCTCGCCGCCGCCGTCTGCACCCTGGGAATTCTCTACAACGTCGTCGACGGCCGCCGCGTGGACCGTGTGGTGATCTTCACCGGCTGTACGGTCGTGCTCGCCCTGGTCGTGCGTCAGGGCATCATGCTCGTCGACAACATCTCCCTCACCCAGGAACTGGCGCAGAAGGAGAACCACTTCCGCTCGCTGGTGCAGGGGTCGAGCGATGTGATCATGATCGCCGCGCCCACCGGGGTACTGCGTTACGTCAGCCCGGCCGCCTCCGGCGTCTACGGACGCGAGGCCGAGGAGCTCATCGGATCCGAGCTCGCCTCGCTCATCCACCCGGAGGACCTGGGCGGAGTCGTCCACGAGGTACGCCGTTTCCTGGCCGCGTCCCCCGCCCAGGAGCCGACCACCCGCATCGAATGCCGCTTCAGGTCGGGCACGGGGGAGTGGCTCAATGTCGAGTCCACCGTCAACCGGCACCAGGGCGGCCTGATCTTCAACAGCCGGGACGTGACCGAAAGAGTCCGCCTCCAGGCCCAGCTCCAGCACAACGCCGAACACGACCCGCTCACCGACCTGCCCAACCGCGCCCTGTTCACCGCACGCGTCCGTCAGGCCCTCGGCGGACGCCGCCCCTGCGATCCCGGCACCGCCGTGCTCTACATCGACCTCGACGGCTTCAAGGGAGTGAACGACCGCCTCGGCCACCAGGCCGGCGACGAGCTGCTGATCCAGGCGGCCCGCCGTCTCCAGGAATCCGTGCGGTCGGGGGACACCGCGGCCCGGCTCGGCGGAGACGAGTTCGCCGCCCTCATCCTCGGCGAGGGGACCAGGGACCAGGCCACCCGCGAGTGCCAGGTCCACGAGATCGCCGAGCGGCTGCGCCTCACGCTCTCGCAGCCGTACCGGATCGACGGCAACGAGGTGCGTGTCGCCGCGTCCATCGGTATCGCCTTCGCCGAGGCCGGCGTCACCCACACCGACCTCATGCGCAACGCCGATCTCGCCATGTACCGGGCGAAGGCCGGCGGCAAGGACCGGGTCGAGCTGTACGCGCCGCAGATGCAGGCCGAGGTGATCCGCAGGACCGAGCAGGCCACCCGGCTGCGCACCGCGCTCCACGACGGCGAGTTCGCGCTGCTCCACCAGCCGGTGGTGAGCCTCACCACCGGCCGGGTGGTCTCCGTCGCCGCCCAGGCCCGCTGGCGCTCCACACAGGGCATCCTCTTCACGCCCGCCGAGTTCCTCAGAGTGGCCGACACCGGCGACGCCCAGGAGAGCGTCCGCACCGCCGAGCTCGGCCGGTGGCTCCTCGAAGAGGCGGTCGAGCAGGCGGCGGAGCGCAACCGGGCGGGCCACGAGGTGCCCGTGACGGTCCGGCTCTCGGCCCGCAGGCTGGTGGACAAGTCCCTGCCGCTCGGTTCCATCGAGGCCCTCCTCACCCGGCACGGCCTGCCCTCGGGCTCGCTGATCATCGAACTGGCCGACAGCGACCCCCGGATCTCCTTCGAGGAGCTGGAGCGGCGCCTGGTGGCGCTGCGCAGGCTCGGGGTGCGGATCGCGCTGGACGGGTTCGGCAGCGGGTACGCCGCCATCAACGCGCTGCGCCGGCTCCCCGTCGACGTACTGAAACTGGACCGCGGTCTGGTCGAGGGGGTCGTCGAGTCGGCGCGGCTGCACAAGATCACCAGTGGGCTGCTGCGGATCGCCTGTGACCTGGGGATGCAGTCCGTGGCGGACGGCGTGGACGTGCCGGAGCAGGTCCTCGCCCTGCGCGCCATGGGATGCACGCACGCGCAGGGGATGGCCTTCTCGGGGCCGCTCGACGAGTACCGGCTGCGGCGGGCGCTCGTGCGCGGGCAGTTCCCCGTACCGGGCAAGGAGGCGCTGCCCGTCCTGGCGGGTGGACCGGGCGGATCGCTTCCCGTACGTCATGCGGGCGGGAACGGAAGCGAAACGATCACACGTCCTCCAATGCGCTCAAATAGTGAGACGCCCGTCCCACCTACTTGACAGGCACCGGGCGCCGGAGGGAGGGTCAGTGCCATGCGCACCCGAATTCTCGTACTTGGAAAGCGCGTCGGCTGAAGCAGAGCACGCACATGCAGCTCTGCAGACCGCACCGGCGCGCTCCCCTCGCTTGCCTCACGGCACGGGGGGTTTTTTGTTGCACTGGCACTCCCCAAACCCTCGCAAAACCCTCAGCTTCGAGAAGAGAATGCCGATGACCGAGCAGGCCTCCGGGGCCCACCATCCGCAGCCGCGGCCCCGCAACGGCGGAAACCACGCCACCGCTGTCGAGTACGTGACGGGCGCCCAGTCGCTCATCCGCTCTCTCGAGGAAGTGGGCGCCGACACGGTATTCGGCATTCCCGGCGGCGCCATCCTGCCGGCGTACGACCCGCTGATGGACTCCACGAAGGTCCGTCACGTCCTGGTCCGCCACGAGCAGGGTGCGGGCCACGCGGCGACCGGTTACGCGCAGGCCACCGGCAAGGTCGGCGTCTGCATGGCCACTTCGGGGCCCGGCGCCACGAACCTGGTCACGCCGATCGCCGACGCCCACATGGACTCCGTCCCCATGGTCGCGATCACCGGCCAGGTCGCCTCCAAGGCGATCGGCACGGACGCCTTCCAGGAGGCGGACATCGTCGGCATCACGATGCCGATCACCAAGCACAACTTCCTGGTCACCAAGGCCGAGGACATCCCGCGCACCATCGCCGAGGCCTTCCACATCGCCTCGACGGGCCGCCCGGGCCCGGTCCTGGTCGACATCGCCAAGGACGCCCTCCAGGCGAAGACCACGTTCAGCTGGCCGCCCAGCCAGGACCTGCCCGGCTACCGCCCGGTGACCAAGCCGCACGCCAAGCAGATCCGCGAGGCCGCCAAGCTGATCGTCCAGGCCAAGCGGCCCGTGCTGTACGTCGGCGGCGGCGTCATGAAGGCGAACGCCACCGCGGAGCTGAAGGTCCTCGCCGAGCTCACCGGCGCCCCCGTCACCACCACCCTGATGGCGCTGGGCTCCTTCCCCGACAGCCACCCGCTGCACGTGGGAATGCCGGGCATGCACGGAGCGGTCACCGCCGTCACCGCGCTGCAGCGGGCCGACCTGATCGTCGCCCTCGGAGCCCGTTTCGACGACCGCGTCACCGGCAAGCTGGACAGCTTCGCCCCGTACGCCAAGATCGTCCACGCCGACATCGACCCGGCCGAGATCGGCAAGAACCGGGCCGCGGACGTGCCGATCGTCGGTGACGCCCGCGAGGTCATCGCCGACCTCGTCCAGGCCGTCCAGGCCGAGCACACCGAGGGCAACACCGGCGACTACGAAGCCTGGTGGCACGACCTCAACCGCTGGCGGGGCACCTACCCGCTCGGCTACGACCTGCCGGAGAACGGCCAGCTCTCCCCGCAGCAGGTCATCCAGCGCATCGGCCAGCTCGCCCCCGAGGGCACCATCTACGCCGCGGGCGTCGGCCAGCACCAGATGTGGGCCTCGCACTTCATCCAGTACGAGCAGCCCGCCACCTGGCTCAACTCCGGCGGCGCGGGCACGATGGGGTACGCCGTCCCGGCCGCCATGGGCGCCAAGGCCGGCATGCCGGAGCGTACGGTCTGGGCCATCGACGGCGACGGCTGCTTCCAGATGACCAACCAGGAACTCACCACCTGCGCGCTCAACAACATCCCGATCAAGGTCGCGATCATCAACAACGGCGCGCTCGGGATGGTCCGCCAGTGGCAGACCCTCTTCTACAACCAGCGCTACTCCAACACCGTGCTGCACAGTGGTCCGGGCGCCGACGGCAAGCAGCCCAGCTCGGGCACCCGCGTCCCGGACTTCGTGAAGCTGTCCGAGGCCATGGGCTGCCACGCGATCCGCTGTGAGGACCCGGCCGATCTCGACAGGGTCATCGCCGAGGCCAATGCCGTCAACGACCGTCCGGTCGTGGTCGACTTCATCGTGCACGAGGACGCCATGGTGTGGCCGATGGTGGCCGCGGGCACCTCCAACGACGAGGTCATGGCCGCCCGCGGGGTCCGCCCCGACTTCGGCGACAACGAAGACGACTGAGCAGACGAGAGAGAGACCCAACGCCCATGTCCAAGCACACCCTCTCCGTCCTGGTCGAGAACAAGCCGGGCGTCCTCGCCCGGATCACGGCCCTGTTCTCCCGCCGCGGATTCAACATCGACTCCCTCGCGGTCGGCACCACCGAGCACCCCGAGATCTCGCGCATCACGATCGTGGTCAACGTGATCGAGGCCCTGCCGCTCGAACAGGTGACGAAGCAGCTCAACAAGCTCGTCAACGTACTGAAGATCGTCGAACTGGAGCCGGGCGCCGCGATCCAGCGTGAGCTCGTCCTCGTGAAGGTGCGGGCCGACAACGAGACCCGCTCGCAGATCGTCGAGATCGTCCAGCTGTTCCGCGCCAAGACCGTCGACGTCTCCCCGGAGGCCGTGACGATCGAGGCGACGGGCGGCGCCGACAAGCTCGAAGCGATGCTCAAGATGCTGGAGCAGTTCGGCATCAAGGAACTGGTCCAGTCCGGGACGATCGCCATAGGGCGCGGCTCCCGGTCGATCACGGACCGCAGCCTGCGGGCCCTCGACCGCTCGGCCTGACCGGAATCCGGTCCCGCTGTTCGCATGGCGAGACCCAAAATCTTTCATTCCGCACCCCGCCGTACGGTGGGACGCACCACCAGCACACAAGGAGAATCCCAGTGGCCGAGCTGTTCTACGACGACGATGCCGACCTGTCCATCATCCAGGGCCGCAAGGTCGCGGTGATCGGTTACGGCAGCCAGGGCCACGCCCACGCGCTGTCGCTCCGTGACTCGGGTGTCGACGTCCGCGTCGGTCTGCACGAGGGCTCCAAGTCCAAGGCGAAGGCCGAGGAGCAGGGCCTGCGCGTGGTCACGCCGACCGAGGCCGCCGCCGAGGCCGACGTCATCATGATCCTCATCCCGGACCCGATCCAGGCCCAGGTCTACGAGGAGTCCGTCAAGGACAACCTCAAGGACGGCGACGCGCTGTTCTTCGCCCACGGCTTCAACGTCCGCTTCGGCTTCATCAAGGCCCCGGCCGGCGTCGACGTCGCCCTCGTCGCCCCCAAGGGCCCGGGTCACCTGGTCCGCCGTCAGTACGAGGAAGGCCGCGGCGTTCCGGCGATCGCCGCCGTCGAGCAGGACGCCACCGGCAACGCCTTCGCGCTGGCGCTCTCGTACGCCAAGGCCATCGGCGGCACCCGCGCGGGTGTCATCAAGACGACCTTCACCGAGGAGACCGAGACCGACCTGTTCGGTGAGCAGGCCGTGCTCTGCGGCGGTGCGTCGGCGCTCGTGAAGGCGGGCTTCGAGACCCTGGTCGAGGCCGGTTACCAGCCGGAGATCGCGTACTTCGAGTGCCTGCACGAGCTGAAGCTCATCGTGGACCTCATGTACGAGGGCGGCCTGGAGAAGATGCGCTGGTCGGTCTCCGAGACCGCCGAGTGGGGCGACTACGTCACCGGCCCCCGCATCATCACCGACCAGACCAAGGCCGAGATGAAGAAGGTCCTCACCGAGATCCAGGACGGCACGTTCGCCAAGAACTGGATGGACGAGTACCACGGCGGTCTGAAGAAGTACAACGAGTACAAGACGCAGGACTCCGAGCACCTGCTGGAGACCACCGGCAAGGAGCTCCGCAAGCTCATGAGCTGGGTCGACAACGACGAGGCGTAAGTCTCGGACACGGGGGCCGCGGGGGGTTGCCGCGGGCCCTGGGGGCCAACAAGGAAGAACGGGCAGCCCCGGACGGGGGTTGAGAAAGGAAAAGAGGGGGGGTTGGGGAGAGTGTGTTG